>NZ_KB290566.1:2264-8360 GCF_000282835.1 Pandoraea sp. B-6
GCGACAAGCTCGGCGAGGAGTACGGCGGCACCGTCAGCGCCGTCACCTCGTTCGGCATCTTCGTGCAGCTCGACGATCTCTTTATCGAAGGCCTCGTGCACGTCACGGAGCTCGGCAGCGATTACTTCCAGTTCGACGAAGTCCGCCACGAACTGCGCGGCGAGCGCACCGGCATCCGCTATCGACTGACCGACCGCGTGCGCGTGCAGGTGAGCCGTGTAGACCTGGACGCGCGCAAGATCGACTTCCGTCTTGTGCGCGAAGTCAACGCGCGCACGCTGGCGAAAACGTCGGGTCGCACCGAGCGCGGCGGCGCACCGGTGCCGGCCCCCGCCGCCGGTGCGCCAGGACTGGCCGGTTCGGCGGGTTCCGCCGCAGCCCGGCCGGGCATTCGCCAGATGCCCAAGGGCGGTGCGCTGCTCAACGGCGTGCAACTGGCCCCGGCGGGCAAGCACGCCGCCAAGCCGAAGTCCGTAAAAGTGAATGCCGCGCGGGCTGAGCGGGCTGAGCGAGGCGCCACCTCGCCAGCGAAGTCGGGAGGCGGCAAGGCGCCGGTGAAGCGTCCAGGAGGTCCGGCGAAGAAGCCGCGTCGTTGATTCGCGCAGCGCGGCGGAGGGTTTGCAGTAAGATGGGCGCCTTGTGCCGGCGGTGACCGGCAACAGGGGTCCGCGATGGATTGCGGCGGCGGGGGCCCCTGCGGGCTCCGCCGCCGTCGTGCTTTGTGCGGCGCCCGTTGTCGGCGGCCGTGCCGGCACACGCTATTTTGAGGATGTGAAATGAGTCAATTGAAACTGCTGTTCGGCTTTCATGCCGTGACGGCGCGTCTGCGCCACGATGCCGGTAGCGTCGAAGAGATTTACTACGATCCGAGCCGGCGCGATCGCCGCATGACGGACTTCCTGAAGCACGTTGAGTCGCTCAAGGGCGCCCCGGGCGTAAAGGTCAAGGTCATTCAGGCCGACGGCAAGCGCCTGGACGGCATGGCTGGTTCGTCGCGCCATCAAGGCGTGGTCGCGCGTGCTCAGGAAGTGTCGCTGGCGCTGAACCTCGACGAATTGCTCGACGGTATTTCCGGGCCGCCGCTGCTGCTCGTGCTCGACGGCGTGACCGATCCGCACAACCTCGGCGCGTGCCTGCGTGTGGCCGACGGGGCCGGGGCGCACGCGGTCATCGCACCGAAAGACCGCGCCGTCGGTCTGAATGCGACCGCCGCCAAGGTGGCCAGCGGTGCGGCGGAAACCGTGCCTTACATCATGGTGACGAACCTCTCGCGCACGCTTCGGGAATTGCAGGAGCGTGGTATCTGGGTGGTCGGCACCTCCGACGACGCCCCTGCCGACATCTACCGCACCAAGCTCACCGGGCCGATGGCGATTGTCATGGGGGCGGAAGGCGAGGGCATGCGCCGACTGGTGCGCGAGCACTGCGACGAGCTGATGAGTATTCCGATGGCGGGCGGCTGCGAAAGCCTGAACGTTTCGGTAGCGAGCGCCGTCTGCCTGTACGAAGCGGTACGCCAGCGCGCAGTGGCGGCCAAAGGCGCCAAGTGACAAACGTGAAGTGAGCGACTTCACGCCGAGGGGACGACGTCAAGGACGTGAGGTCAGCGGCGCGAAGCCAGGCCAGCGACGCCCGGCGCAAGATTGCCGGGCACGTCGCAGGGGTCGTTTAGCGTGCCGCGTCGATCAGCGCTTCCAGCTTGATCGCATCGGCGGCAAACGCGCGGATCCCTTCCGCGAGTTTTTCGGTCGCCATGGCATCGTCGTTGAGCGCAAAGCGGAACGACGGCTCATCCGTTTTCACGCGATCGATGCTCGCGGCGCGGGCGTCCTTCGCGTCGAGCCGTCGAGGCACTTCGCTCTGTGTCGTGCGGAGTTGTTCGAGCAGGGCGGGGCTGATCGTCAGCAGATCGCAGCCTGCCAATGCCAGGATCTGCCCGGTCGAGCGGAAGCTCGCACCCATGACTTCCGTGTCATGGCCGAAGTGCTTGTAATAGCGATAGATGGCGGCCACCGAGCGCACGCCCGGATCGTTCTCTCCCGCGTTGTCCGCCTCGACCCAGTTCGCACCCGCCGACTTCTTGTACCAATCGTAGATTCGACCGACAAACGGCGAAATCAGCCGGGCGCCTGCCTCGGCGCAGGCCGCCGCTTGCACCAGCGAAAACAGCAGCGTCATGTTGCAGCGAATTCCGTCGCGCTCGAGAATCTCGGCCGCGCGAATGCCTTCCCACGTCGAAGCAATCTTGATGAGCACGCGGTCGCGCTCGATGCCTTGCGCCTCATACATGGCGATGAGCTTGCGCGCACGGACCACCGTGCCGGCCGTATCGAACGACAGTCGCGCGTCCACTTCCGTCGACACGCGACCCGGCACGATGTCCAGAATCTCCCGCCCGAAGGCAATCAGCAGACGGTCGATGATCTCCGCGGTGGATTCCGCGCGGTGTTCACTGACGATGCGGGTGAGCATCGGGCGGTAGGCGTCCTTCTGGACGGCACCGAGAATCAGCGACGGGTTGGTCGTGGCGTCTTGCGGCTTGTAGGCGTCCATCGCCTGGAAGTCGCCGGTGTCGGCAACAACGATCGTGTGGCGTTTGAGCTGGTCGAGCTGATTCATGAGAGCGGCCTTGCGAGAAATGCACTGCGTGACATGAAGTCCGGGATGCGACCGGGCGATGAAAAACGGCGCGGCCCGCCTGACTCCGGTAAACTTCCGACTTTACCAAACTTTGCCGGAAATCCCCATGACCCAGGACGAACTCAAGCGCTTGGTCGGCGAGGCCGCCGCCGACTATGTGAACCAGCACGTGCCCGAGGGCAGCGTGATCGGCGTGGGCACCGGGTCCACCGCGAACTGCTTTATCGACGCGCTCGCCGCCCACAAGGGCCGCTATCGCGGTGCCGTCTCCAGTTCCGAGGCCAGCACCGAGCGTCTGCGCAAACATGGCATCGAAGTCTTCGACCTCAACCAGATCGACAGCCTGCCGGTCTACGTCGACGGTGCCGACGAGATCAACGCGCTTGGCCACATGATCAAGGGCGGCGGCGGGGCGCTCACGCGCGAGAAGATCGTCGCCTCGGTGGCGAAGGAATTCGTGTGCGTCGTCGACGCGTCCAAGGAAGTTGCCGTGCTTGGCGTCTTTCCGCTGCCGGTCGAAGTGATCCCGATGGCGCAGGCGAGCGTCGCCCGTGCGCTGACGGCGCTGGGTGGCAAGCCGCAGGCGCGGGTGCGTGCCGACGGCAGCCCGTACATGACCGACAATGGGTGTGCGATTCTTGACGTCCACGGGCTGCAGATCCTCGATCCGGTGGCGTTCGAGGCGCAGGTCAACCAGATCCCGGGCGTCGTGACCGTAGGGCTCTTCGCACAGCGCGGCGCGGACATCACGCTCATGGGTACGCCGCAAGGCGTGCGCACGCTCGACTACCACAACTGATCCCGGGAGGGCAGGATGGCTGGATCGCGTCGTCTTCCCGAAACCTGGTTCCGCCGTGGCCTGTGGCTGATCGCCGTGTTATTTGCGGCGTTCCTCATTGGCCTGGGCGGGCTCGTCGTCGACAAATTGCCGGGCGTAGCGCCTGCGCCGACGCTCGACTCGTTCGTCGATCGCGGGCAGGCGGCCGGTGCCGACGCCGCCATCAAGCAGGCGCAGACACAGCTCGAAGATGTCGAGAGCCGGTTGGAGACGGCGCGTTTGCAGCTCAAGGCGCGGAGTACGGCGTATCGCAGTGCGCGAGAGTCGTTCAACGATTGGGTGGCCACGCGTACGGCGACGGCGCAGGCCAGTCAGGATACGGAGCTTGTTGCGCGCACGCAGGCGCTCGATGCCTTGAAGGCGGCGCAGCGCGACGTCCAGACGCAAGTCGATGCCCTCGAGGCAAAACAGCTGGATGCCCAGCGCGCGGTGCAGTCGGCGCGCATGGCGCGCTATGCGCTGAACACGGCGGCGGGAGAAAAGCTTGCGGCGATCCAGCGTGCGCAGGATTTGAAAGTATTCGGCATTCGGCTTGCGCTTACACTGCCATTACTGGTGGTGGCGGGATGGCTCTTTGTGCGCCAGCGCAAAAGCACGTGGTGGCCATTCGTGTGGGGCTTCATCTTCTTCGCGCTGTTTGCGTTCTTCGTAGAGCTGGTGCCGTACTTGCCGGACTACGGTGGATATGTGCGGTACCTCGTGGGCATTGTGCTCACGGTGATGATCGGACGCTACGCCATCGTGTCGTTGCAGCGATACCTGGCGAGGCAGAGGGCGGAGGAGCAGTTACCGGACGAAGAGCGTCGCAAGACGTTGTCGTACGATCTGGCGCAGGCGCGGTTGGCGAAGTCGGTGTGTCCGGGGTGTGAGCGTCCGGTGAAATTGGACGATCCGAATCGCGATTACTGCGTGCACTGTGGCATTTGCCTGTTTGACCATTGCGGTGTGTGCGATGCGCGCAAAAACGCGTTCGCGCATTTCTGCCACCACTGCGGAGCGGCTTCGGCTGGCAAGGCAGCCGTGGGTGGCACGACGCCCGCCTGACCAGCACATCCAGCAGATCTCAATCGAGAAAAAAAGCATACGAGCCGATTCGCCTGCCTGTTTCCCGACGCCGGTGGCATGGCGCCATAGGGCGTATGCGGGGACGGATCGGGGCCCCTTTCTGCAGCGAGTTGGGTTTATGTCTGAGCGGCGGAAAGGGGCCCCGATCCGTCGGGGGGGAGGTGTTTACTCAGAGGGCGGCGGCACATAGCCTTGAGCGACATCGGCGCCGTCTCCGAAGAAATACTTTTCGGTTTGCTTGACGAGATATTGGCGGGCGCGCGGATCGGCCATATTCAGGCGGTTCTCGTTGATCAGCATGGTTTGTTGCTTGAGCCAGCCGGCCCAGGCTTCTTTCGAGACGCTTTCCCAGAGGCGTTTGCCAAGTTCGCCGGGCATGGGGGGGAAATCGAGACCTTCGGCTTCTTTGCCGAGTTTGACGCATTGAATCATGCGAGCCATGGGGAACTCCTTCGTGATCTGGTTGGGGCGTGAATGAATGTTGGGCGCATGAGTCGGTCCCGGAGAGGGGAATCGACATGCGACGAAAAAGCGCGCTGCGGCCGAGAGCGGTAGATGGGGACAACGGCGCGAGACACAAGGGGGAGCCTTGGGCGTGCGCCGCCTGCCTGCCCTTCGTTACAGCTTCTTGATGAGCACCAGCGAGCGGCGTTGCCAGTTATACAGGCGTCGGCGGTCGGCCGGCAGATCGTCGACGCCTGCCTTGACGAAGCCGCGCTTGAGGAACCAGTGCTCGGTGCGCGTGGTGAGAACGAACAGGCGATCCAGACCGCGGGCACGGGCGCGTTGCTCGATGTGTTTGAGCAGGCGTTCGCCGTCCCCGGAGCCTTGCGCTTCCGGGTCGACGGTCAGGCAGGCCATCTCCCCGATGCGTTCCATCGGATACGAATAGAGTGCCGCGCAGCCGAACAGGCGACCATCGTGCTCGATGACCGAGAAGTGATCGATGTCGCGCTCCAGCTGGTTGCGACCGCGTCGCACCAGCGTGCCGTCTGCCTCCAGCGGTTCGATGAGCTGCAGAATGCCGCCGACGTCGTCGATCGTCGCTTCGCGCAGGCTCTCCAGGTTCTCGTACGAGATCATGGTGCCCACGCCGTCGTGCGAGAACAGTTCGAGCAGCATGCTGCCGTCGAGCGCGAAGGGCACGATGTGGGCACGGCCGACACCCGCCCGGCAGGCGCGCGTCGCGTACTTAAGATAGAACGCCGAATCGCGGTCGAGCGTACCTTGCGACTGCAGGCGCTGGGCGTCTTCGAGGGTGAGTTCGTGCTGCAACTCGTTGTACTCGTTCATGACGCCGGGCGTTTCCGTGATGAAAATCAGCTTGTCGGCACGCAGCGCGATGGCCGCCGACGACGCCACATCTTCCATCGTCAGATTGAACGACTGACCGGTCGGCGAGAAGCCCAGCGGGGAGAGCAGCACGATCTTGCCGCTCGCCAGCGACAGGCGAATCGACTCGGCATCGACCTTGCGAACCACGCCGGTGTGCTGGAAATCCACGCCGTCCACGATGCCCACCGGGCGCCCCGTCACGAAGTTGCCCGACACGA
>NZ_KB290566.1:8370-8620 GCF_000282835.1 Pandoraea sp. B-6
CCCATGGGCGTGTTCGGCAGCCCCTGGCTGATCGACGCTTCGATGTCCAGCCGCAGTTCCCCGGCCGCTTCCTTCACCGCTTCGAGCGCGGCCGCGTCGGTAATGCGCAACTGCTGGGCGAAGTGCGACTCGATATGTCGCAGGCGCATCTGCTCCTCGACCTGCGGTCGCGAACCGTGCACCAGCACGATATGCATGCCCATCGCGCACAGCAGCGCGACATCCTGAATCAGGGTGTCGAGTCCGCCCG
>NZ_KB290566.1:9081-9302 GCF_000282835.1 Pandoraea sp. B-6
AACATCCGCAGATTATATAATGCGCGCCCATGGCAAGTGATGAACGAAATCGACAATCTCCGCCCCCGAAGCCGAAAGTGATGGCTCCGGGGCATACGCGCGCCCAACCCACGGTCACCGCGTCGACTCCAAAGCCCGCCAGGCTGCCCAAACCCGCGAACACGGGGCAGGCCGGCGGCCCGAACCCGGCAGCGGGGCGACGCACGACGCCGGCCGAGCGC
>NZ_AKXS01000306.1:0-15743 GCF_000282835.1 Pandoraea sp. B-6
GGCCACCAGCGTGCCAGCCTGCCGCGCGTGGCCGGCATATCGCGCAGCGCGGCATCGGTGCGAGTGCGGCGGCCACTTCGCCGTCGGCGGCAGTCGGGGGATACGTTGCGGCATGCGGGGCAATGGCCGCCGTCAGCCGCGCGAGGCATTCGTCAACGAGCTTGCGGGCGGCCACCTGCGCCTGGGGCGTGTCCAGATGCGCGGACTCGGCGCCCAGGTGCGTCGTGAGGTCATACGTCAGTAATGTGTGCATCGGTCCTTGCGCTTGCAACGTGATGGTCGCCTTGCCTCGTGTGTGTCCGGCAGCCGAGCCCAGAGCGTCGACATTCAATGTGTAGGATGTCGGCGCCGTGACGTCCGTCACCGTGATCCTGCCCGACCAACGACCGCCCAACGGACCCGACGCGACGCTCACGACGATCGTCCACGTCGTGTCGTCGAGCCGCTCGATCGACTCGCAGCCTGGGATGCACCCTTGCAGGATGCCCGGGTCGTTCAGCGCGATCCACGCGAGGTCTCGCGCCACCGGCAATTGCCGTCTGTCATGTAGCTCCATTGCCCCCTCCCCAAACGTGATGCGGTCGCTCGTCGGTCACGCGACGTCATCTCGACCTGCGAACTATTGTGACACGAGTTCCCCGCGCCAGATCACCGCCGCGACCGCTCGCCCGCAGTCCGCAGCGCACTGCAGAAGGCTTCGCAAGGTCACGGAAAGGGACGGCAAAGCGCAATATCCCGTGGGATACAGCGCAAGCCAAGGCGCGCTATACTCGGCGCATCACATCGAGCGGTGACATGACGGCGGCCCATGCCGTGGCCGATGCGCTACCGCTCGCGTATTGACCAAGGAACCGTGGGATGGACAGTGTCGATCTGGAAGTGCTGAAGTCCGCCGTACAGTGGACCCGAGCGGGCTTTTTCGTCACGCTGGGCACGGTGGTTCGCACGTGGGGCTCCGCCCCGCGTCCGGTGGGCTCGATGCTCGCGATTCGGGAGGATGGCCATTTGGTCGGCTCCGTGTCGGGCGGTTGCGTCGAGGACGACCTGATCGCCCGGCTGCGCGATGGCGACTGGCCTCAGGATCGCCCGCAACTCACCAGCTACGGCGTGACGGCCGAGGAAGCGCATCGCTTCGGACTGCCCTGCGGCGGCACCTTGCAACTGGTGCTGGAGCCGGTGCGCGACGCCTCGCGCATTCCGGAACTGCTCGACGCCATCTCGCGATTCCGCCTCGTCGTGCGCGAACTCGACATGACCTCCGGTGCGGTGCGCATCGCCCCCGGGCACCAGACCCCGCCGCTCGAATTCGACGGCGTGCGCCTCATCACCTCGCACGGCCCGCGCCATCGGCTCGTGGTGATCGGTGCCGGGCAACTCTCGAAGTACGTTGCGAGCATGGCGTGCGCACTCGACTATCACGTGATCGTTTGCGACCCGCGCAGCGAATACGCAGACGAATGGCACGTGGCCGGCACCGAACTTTCTCGCGAGATGCCGGACGACCTCATCGTGCAGCGTCAACTCGACTCGCACAGCGCTGTTCTTACGCTCACGCACGACCCGAAGCTCGACGACATGGCGTTGCTCGAAGCGCTCAAGTCGCCGGCGTTCTACATCGGCGCCATCGGCTCGCGGGTGAACAACGCGCGACGCCGCGAACGGCTGTCGCTGTTCGATCTGAGTTCGGCGGAAATCGAACGGTTGCACGGGCCGGTCGGCATGCATCTGGGTGCGCGCACCCCGGCAGAGATCGCCGTGGCCATTCTCGCCGAGATGACAGCGATCAAAAACGGCATCGCCGTCAAACAAACGTTCGCCGTGCGCGCGACCGACGAGCCCATCGTCGACAACGCCTCGGTGTGCCGCGGCATGGTTTGACCGTCGACGCGTGCCCCGCGCTGACCGCCCGCCTCCACTCTCCATTGAACAAAAAAACGCCGCCTTTCGGCGGCGCAACTCGCTCACTCGTTGCTACGGAGTACTACCTGGGTTACCTCGTCTTCCGTGACGCTTTACCCGACACGACCGATCGGCACATCAGTCATGCGGCCACAGAAACGTTACCGCTGCATGCCCCTTCGCGGGCACCTTCACATTCTTAGTCATCGGCTTGCCGTCGTACGTCGCCTTCACGGTGTAACTGCCTTGCGGCAGCTTCACCAGCATGAACGGCCCTTTCGCGCGTGCATCGAGTACCGTCTTGCTACCGCGCATGATCTGCACCTGGGCGTCGGCGATGTACTCGTTCGCGCCGTCGCCGCGAGCCGCCATCTCGATGGACAGCGGCCAGTGAGACGCTTCGCGCTTGAAGGCCCCCGATTGATCGCTGTCGATACCGCCCGAGACGTAGGTCACGTCGCCCTGCTGCATCGACGGCGGCAGCATGCCGCCCTGCGCATGCGCCACCGATATGCCAAGCCCTCCGACCAATGCTGCGGCCGTCGCGGCTGCCATCGACCAGCGTTGCCATTGTTGCCCCATGTTCGACCTCCCGTTCATGACATCACGATGCAGGATCGCACCGGTGGCGCGGCAGCCGTGAAGCCATCGCTGCCGAGCACCGGCACACAAGGTAGTGCGTGGCATCCCGCGAGTGCCTCGCCCGGCGCTTAGCCGAGATCGACCGGGATGAAAATCTGTTGCCCGTCGCGTTGTACGAGCAACGCGACATTATTGCCCGCTTTCTTGAGCTTATCGCTCAGTTGCGACGCACTCGTCACCGGCGTGCCGTTGAGCGACAGGATGATGTCGCCCGCCTGCACGCCCGCCTGCTCGGCCGGTCCGCCGACACGGGCCACCAGCAAACCGTGCGTCACCTGTGCCGCGCGCTTCTCGTCCGGCGAGAGGTCGCGTACCGCAAGTCCCAGCCGGCCATGCGTGGCCGAGTCGTCCGTGCTCGCGACGTCCTTCTTCTCGTTCAGCGCCGCCACCGTCACGCTTACGTCCTGCTTCGCACCATTGCGCCAGACGGTCAGCGTCGCCTTCTCGCCCGGACGCATATCGGCGATCTTCTCCGGCAACTGCACCGAGTCCTCGATGGTCGTGCCATTGACCGCCAGAATCACGTCGCCCGGCTTCAGGTCCGACTTCGCGGCCGGACCATTCTTGTCGATGGACGACACCAGCGCCCCCTCGGGCTTGGGCAAGCCGAACGACTTCGCCAGCGACTGGTTCACTTCCTGAATCGTTACGCCGATGCGGCCACGGCTCACCTTGCCAAACTGCTGGAGCTGCGCCTTGACCTTCATCGCCATGTCGATCGGAATCGCAAACGACAGCCCCTGGAAGCCGCCGGTACGCGAATAGATCATCGAGTTGATGCCAATGACTTCGCCGTTCAGGTTGAACAGCGGTCCGCCCGAGTTGCCCGGGTTGACCGGCACGTCCGTCTGAATGAACGGCGTGTAGTTCTCATCCGGCAACGCACGCGCCTTTGCCGACACGATGCCCGCCGTCACGGTGTTGTCGAAGCCGTACGGCGACCCGATGGCCACCACCCACTCACCGGCTTTCGATTTCGACGGATCGCCGATTTTCACCGTCGGCAGATTCGTGGCGGCAATCTTGAGCAAAGCCACGTCGCTCGCCTTGTCGCTGCCCACGACCTTCGCCTTGAATTCACGCTTGTCGGTGAGCTTCACCGTGACCTGACTCGCATCGTCCACGACGTGCGCGTTGGTCAGGATGTAGCCGTCCGCGCTCACGATGAAGCCCGAACCGAGACTGCGCGTCGGTGCGCTGCCACCATCGCCACTGCCGTCGCCACCGTCGTTGCCCGGCGCGCCGTAAAAGTGACGGAAGAACTGGAACAGCGGATCGTTCTGATCCATGCCCGGCGGCATCGGCATCGCCGTGGCGCCGCCCCCCGCCGAAGGTTTCCCATCGTGCGTCACACTAATGTTGACTACGGCCGGTCCGTATTGTTCCGCCAGTTGCGAGAAGTCCGGCACGAGCATGCGTGGCGCGGTATTCGGGGTGTTCGGTGCATTGGCGGCTGGCGTCGCCGGGTTGGCCGCATTGGCGTCGGCGACCATCGCCGAGGCAAGCGGCGCCTGCCAGTGCTGACGTCCGGCAACATAGCCGCCCGTCAACGCGACGAGCACAGCGCTGGCAACCAGCGTACGAGTGAGCTTCGAGGTCCGCATGAGTCTCTCCTGACTGACACCACGTTTGACATGACTGTGATGGTAGAGAGGCTCCCTTAAGGCAACCTTAAGACGATCTGAAAAGTGACCCATCGGCTGCCAACGGGCATTGCACTGAGTGCTATGCGTTACGGCAGCAAGCGTTTGGAGGGACAACTCGCGTGGTTCGCCTTGCGCATGATGCGTTCCGCTGACTACGGTGGCGAAGTGGCGCGATCCCGCGCCGCGAGTCTTCGACTACAGGAGAATCATGATGTCTACGATCGACACGCCGCTTGATCGCCGGTCCGTACATGGCCGCGCCGCTCGCTGGATGGGATGCGCCGGAGCTACGTTGTGCCTCGCCTTCGCGGCATCGGTGCACGCCGCGCCCGGCGGCCATGGCGATGGGATGGGAACACAAGGCCCGGCCGATTCCATGCCGAACGCGATGCCGCTGCCGAGCCAAAACAGTGCCTGCACACCGGACGCGCCAGCCGATCAGGCCATCGTCGGCAAGTCGCTCAGCGAAGCCAAATCGATGCTACAGGGTTGCCCGTGGCGCATCGGCACGCAGGATGGCAGAGCCATGCCGACGACGCGCGACTACCGCCCGGATCGCCGCACGCTCACGATCGACAATGACAAGGTCACGAGCGTGACACGGGGGTGAGGGCCAGAGACATCGCGTGCGACGGACGTATCAAAGCGCAGGCGGCGGCGCCGATGTCGCGCCGCCGAAGCTCACGCGAACGCGAAGCCCCTGGCCGTTGGCGGCATCGAACAACTCGACGCGCGCGCCATGCGCCTGCGCGATATTGCGCACAATCGCCAGCCCCAAGCCGCTGCCCTGCGCACGCGGGGTATCGGCATCGTCTTGCGTCGCGTCGCTCGCTGGCGTCGAATGGGCGGGCGCGGCCCCCTCCACCGATGCCGCACCGCCGCGGAAGAACCGGTCGAACACGCGCTCGCGCTCGGTGGGCGCAATGCCCGGCCCAGTGTCTTCGATTTCCACGACCGGTGCCGGCGTTGCCGCCACCAGCCGCACGTCGACATGACCGCCGCGCGGCGTGTATTTCAGCGCGTTGTCGACCAGATTGCCGAAGAGCGTGTGCAATGCGTTCGCATCGCCGTGCACGCGACTGACGGCCGCCAGTGCGTCGGGAGCGTCCAGCCCGAGATCGATCCCTCGCGCCACCGCCAATGCCGCATGATGTGCCACCACCTCACTCAGCAACGGAGCCAGCGGCACCTCGACGAATGCCGCGGCCGCACGCGCGGCGTCCGGCTCCTGTCGCGCGAGCGTGAGCAATTGGGCCACCATGTGCGAAGCGCGTCGCACGCCGTCGCGCAGATCCCGCATCGCCTCGGCCCGCTCCGCGTCGGTGTGGGCACGGTCAAGCAGTTGAACTTGCAGTTGCAGCGCGGCGAGCGGCGTGCGCAATTCGTGCGCGGCGTCGGCCACGAAGGCCTTTTGCTGTGCGAGCGACGCGCCGAGTCTGCCGAGCAGACTATTGAGCGCGCGCACGAGCGGACGCACCTCGTCGGGCAAGCCGACCTCGGGCAAGGCATCCAACGCCCCCGGCGCACGCGTGTCGAGCGCCTTCGTCACGCGACGCAGCGGCTGCAAGCCGCGCCCCACCACGATCCAGACGAGCAAGGCGAGCACCGGCATCGCAACCACCAGCGGCAACAGCGTGCGCACCGCCATCGAGACCGCGAGCGAATCGCGAATGACCATCGGCTGCGCGAGCTGCACAACGTTGTCGCCCACGAGCGCCGCATAGACGCGCCAGTCGCCTTCGGGCGTCTGCACGGTCGTGAAACCGAGTTCCGCGCGCGGCGGCAACGGCGTGCTCGGGTGCGAGTAGTACAACTCCACGCCATTGCGGCTCCAAATCTGGATGACGAGTCCGCCTGACTCGTTGTGTGCGCCCGGCACGCTCGAGAACGGCTCGGCCGGCAGCGACAGGGCCATTTGCTGCAACTGGAAATCGAACAGCGCGTTGGCCTCCGTGCGCGACTGGCGGAAGATGGCGATGCCCGCGAGCAGCAGCGCCACCGCGAGCGTGATCAGCAATCCGAAAAGGAGACGACGGCGAATCGAGCGCATCAGTTCGCCTCCGGTGCCGTCATGCCGGCGGCAGGCGGCGTCTCACCGGTTTGCGCGGGCATCATGTAACCGACGCCACGCACCGTACGAATGGCGTCCGCGCCCAGCTTCTTGCGCAGCCCGTGGATGTGAACTTCCACCGCGTTGCTCGCCACTTCTTCTCCCCAGCCATAAATGCGCTCTTCCAGTTGCGCCTTCGACAGCACCGCGCCCGGCCGATTGAGCAACGCTTCGAGCACTGCATACTCTCGTGCGGAGAGCCCCACCGGCGCGCCGCCGCACGTGACCTGACGCGTCGCGGGGTCGAGCACGATACCGCCATGACGCAGCAACGGCTCGCTGCGCCCCGCCTGACGTCGCACCAGCGCACGCAACCGCGCCGCCAGCTCGTCGAGATCGAACGGCTTGACAAGGTAATCGTCGGCGCCGGCGTCGAGTCCTTTCACTCGGTCGGCCACCGCATCGCGCGCCGTGGCGATGAGCACCGGCAACGTCTGGCCGCGCGCGCGCAACGTGCGCAGCACGTCGATACCGTCGCGGCGAGGCAAGCCCAGGTCGAGCAGCAGCGCGTCGTACGACTCGAGCGAGAGCACGTCGAGCGCACGCTGACCGTCGCCGACATGATCGACGGTCCAGCCGTCCTGGCGCAGTCCTTTCATGACGGCCGTAGCAATCATCGCATCGTCTTCCACCAACAAAATTCGCATGGCTTGAGCACCGGTTGAGATCCTCTCCGGGCGTGTCACTGGCGGCCGACGCAACGTTGTTTGCGCTTGCTTGATGTTGCCTTGACGTGACACTCGCCGGAATTCGACCCATTGTAGCGACAGTTCGTTGCATGACCGCCTTACAATGGCACGCATGGGCCGCGCATGGCAGACGCACGTCGCGGCCCCGCAACCCGCTTATCGCTTCGCCGCCGCGTCCGCATCGCCTTGCCTGTGCCCGTCGTGCATTCAGGCCGTACGGTTTCGCTGCGCGCAACACTGGAGACCCTCGCCCGTCATGCGCGTTCCTCGCCTGCTTCGCAGCGCCTCTCGCTCCCCCGACCTTTCGGGCTCACTGCGCAGCCCCCTTCACTCGCCGCCATCGGGCCGCGTCATGAGCAACGTCGCTCGCGCGTGTTGCGCGGCGCTGGCACTCGCGATGGTCGTGAGCAGCCCGGTCGAGGCGAAGCCGCTCAAGCACGCGAAGATGCCCAGGATACCGGCAAGCGCCGCGCGCGCCACGCCGCTGCCGCCCGAATTGGCGCGCGCGCTCGCAGCCAGCAAGGTCCCCGCCGCCCATGTGAGCGTGATCGTCGCGAAGGTCGACAACCCGCTGCAAACGCGGGGCCGCATCGGGCCGCCGCTGCTTGCCGTCAATGCCAACGTGCCGCGCAACCCGGCCTCGACGATGAAGCTCGTCACGACGATTGCGGCGCTCGACACGCTCGGCCCCGACTATCGCTGGCGCACGCAAGCCTTCACCGACGGCACATCCGACGGCCGCACGCTCAACGGCAATCTGTATTTCAAGGGCTCGGGCGACCCGAAGCTCGTGCCCGAGGAGATGGAGAAGTTCGTCGCCGAGTTGCACCACGCCGGGGTGACGAACATCAACGGCGACATCGTGCTCGACCGCTCCGCCTACAGCGCAGACATCGGCGACACCGGTGCCATCGATGGCGGTGACGACCGGCCGTACAACGTCGCACCGGATCCCCTGCTGTACTCGTTCAAGGCGGTTTCGTTCAGCTTCACCGGCAATCCGAACGGCACCGTCGAGGTCGGCGTGCTGCCGCCGCTGGCGAACCTGCAAGTGGCAAACAACCTGTCGTCGACCGGCTCCGGCCACTGCGGCGACTGGCTCGCCCGCATTCACCCCACGCTGAACGCGATGGCCGACGGCAGTTACGTCGCGCACTTCTCGGGCACGTATCCGGCCTCGTGCGAGGACAAGGGCTGGAACGTGGCCGCCCCCGATCGCGATCAATTCTTCCTGGGAGGCTTCCGCGCGCTGTGGCAAGCCTCGGGCGGACAGTTCAACGGCAATGTGCGTACGGGCGTCGTGCCGCCGGGCGCTCACCTGCTCGTCACGCATCGCGGCCAAACGCTCGCCGAAGTCGTGCACGACATGAACAAGTTCAGCAATAACGTGATGGCCCGGCAACTGTTTCTGACGCTGGGTCTCGCCGCCGACAACAACCGCACGCCGGCCAGCCTGACGCGCTCGCGCGACGTATTGAACCGCTGGCTCGACAAAAATGATCTCGCCATGCCGGGGCTCGTGGTGGAGAACGGCTCGGGTCTGTCGCGCATCGAACGTATCAGCGCGACCGAGTTGGCCAGTCTGCTGCAACACGGCATCAACAGTCCGACCGCCCAGGTGCTCATCGAATCGATGCCGACGGTCGGCGTCGACGGCACCATGCGCAATCGGCTGATGAATCGCGACGTCGCCGGCAACGCGCACATCAAGACCGGCACGCTCGACGATGTGGGGGCCGTGGCCGGCTATGTCGGCTCGCGCTCCGGCAACATCTACGTGGTGGTCTCGCTCGTGAACGATCCGCGGGCGAGCCAGGCCCGCGGGTTCAACGACGCGCTCATTTCGTGGGTGTATGAGAACGCGCCTTGATGGGGAAGCGGCGCACCGTCTGAAAAGGCGACTCGCCTGAGCACATTTGACGTTTCCCTCTAACCGCCGCGCTGTCGCGTGCCATTCGCGTCAGAATAGACGTTCCATCGGTGCCACCGTCGCCAAGACGCCGGGGCACCGGTTCCGATGACCCCATCGTGAGGAGACGCGAGGTCATGAACGTCGAGTTGATCCTGCTGGCGCTCGCGCCGGTGTTCGTGCTGTGCATCGGCATCGAAGCCTGGTACTGGCGGCGCCGCCGCCCCGGCATGTACAGCCTGAAGGACACGGTCAGCAACGCCACGCTCGCGCTCATGCACCAGGGCGCGGACAAACTGGCCTGGCTGCTCATCGTGCCGTTTTACGCGTGGCTCTACGACCATCACCGCCTCTATACGATGCCGGGCGGATGGCTCGGCTTCGCGCTGCTCTTCGTCGTGCAGGACTTTCTCTACTACGTGTTTCATCGCGCCAGTCACCGAATCCGCTGGCTGTGGGCGGCACATGTCGTGCACCACTCGTCGGAGCGGCTCAACCTGTCGACGGCCTTTCGGCAAAGCCTGATGTATCCGGTCGCGGGCATGTGGCTGTTCTGGACGCCGATGGCGCTTATCGGCTTCACACCGATACAGATCGTCGGCGTGGTCCTGCTCAACCTCGCGTTCCAGTTCTTCGTACACACCCAGGCGATTCCGAAACTGGGCTGGCTGGAATACGTGCTGAATACGCCGTCGATTCACCGTGCCCATCACGCGCGCAATCCGCGCTATATCGATCGCAACTATG
Organism: Pandoraea sp. B-6; assembly: GCF_000282835.1. Lineage (NCBI taxonomy): Bacteria > Pseudomonadati > Pseudomonadota > Betaproteobacteria > Burkholderiales > Burkholderiaceae > Pandoraea > Pandoraea sp. B-6. Next base: position 9,643 of record NZ_AKXS01000306.1, read on the forward strand.
CCGGGGTACTGGTCGTCTGGGATCGGATGTTCGGGTCTTACGTGGAAGAAAGCGAGGCCGAGCCGTGCGAATTCGGCATCGTCGATCCGATCCGCACGCACAATCCGATCACGCTGACATTTCACGAATGGCAGGCGATGGCGCGCGACGCGCTCACGATGCCGGGTTGGCGCAACAAGGCAATGGCGCTGTTCGGGCCGCCCGAGTGGCGACGCGCGTGGCAGGCGGCACAAGTCGCGGCAGGACAGACGGTCACGCCATCGGCCGGCGGATTATCGGGAAATGTGGGAAATGTTGGGGACGTTGGGGCGTCGCGCCACACGCCTTGATCGCTGACGAGGCGCGATCGCCTCGCCAGCCCGCCACTGCGCGTTATGCGCGCTCGAATGCCGCTGCTGCGCGGCCCAGGCGGTCACCGACCGCCGCCCATGCCGGGGTGTCCGGCAGACGCTCGAACAGGATATGCGTGACATTGGCGCGGTCGAGCCGGCGCAGCATCGCGTAAAGGTCGGTCGCGAGCGCGGCGGGCGTGGCCGGTAGCACGACCTTCACGATATCGGCCGACGCCGACGCGTCGGCGGGCAGCTTGGCAAGCGTTGATGCGAAGGCCGCCACCGCCACGCGCTCGCCCCCGGGACGCATCGCCAGCGCGGGCGCGAATTGATCGGCATCGCACAGGTACAACGGTGTGCGCGGTGCGTAATGCGCCTTGAGCGTGCCCGAGGCCCGCGGCGCGTCGGTGTCCTGCCCTGGCAGACGCGGCATCTCGCCGAGCACCTCGGCAATCTGCTCGGGCGTGATATGTCCGGGGCGCAGCAACGCGGGGAAGCCGCGCGACAGATCCACGATCGTCGACTCGATCCCCACGGCGGCCTCGCCGCCGTCGAGCACGTGGATGGTCACGCCCGGCAGTCCGGCGAACTCATCGCGCACGTGCTGCGCCGCCGTCGGACTGACTTGTCCGAAACGATTGGCCGAAGGGGCAGCCACACCGCCTTGTCCCCCGCTTCCGCCCTTGATCCGGGCAAACTCGCGCAGCAGTGCCTGCGCCACGGGATGCGACGGGCAACGCAGCCCCACCGAATCCTGCCCGCCGGAGACGGCATCGGGGATATGCGGCGCGCGCTTGAGAATCAATGTGAGCGGGCCGGGCCAGAAGGCATCCATCAGCTTGCGGGCGGCCGGCGTGACATCGTCGCTCCAGTAGCCGGGGTCCCCCTCTGGGGCGATGTGCACGATGACCGGATGATTCGCCGGGCGGCCTTTCGCGGCATAGATGGCCGCGATGGCCGTCGGGTTCTCCGCGTCGCCGCCAAGACCGTAGACCGTTTCCGTTGGGAACGCGACCAGCTCACCGGCCGCCAGTTGCTCGGCGGCCTTCGTGATCGCGTCTGCGGGTGGCATGACGATGTGCGGCGCTTGAGGCGACGTCATCGCTCAGTCTTCCAGCGGGATGTCGAGGCTTGCCGCCGCCGTCACGCACGCTTTGCGCGCTTCGTCCAGCGACGCGCCGGCAAACGTGATGTGGCCCATCTTGCGACCGACACGGGCGTCTTCCTTGCCATACAGATGCAGGCGTGCCGAGGGCAGCGCCACCACGTCCGCCCACGCGGGCGGGCGCGGCCGATCCTTGGCCTCGCCTTCGAACCAGACGTCGCCAAGCACGTTGAGCATCACTGCGGGCGAGTGCTGACGCGTCTCGCCGAGCGGCAGCCCGGCCATCGCACGCACCTGCTGCTCGAACTGGCTGGCCGCACAGGCGTCGATTGTGTAATGACCGCTGTTGTGCGGACGCGGCGCCATTTCGTTGGCGACGAGCGAGCCGTCCTTGAGAATGAAGAACTCGACGCACAGCACGCCGACGTAATCCATTTGCGCCGCGATCCTGGCGGCCGCGGCGCGTGCGGCATCGGCCAGCGCCGGCGCGGCGTCGGGCGCAGGCACCGTCGTGGTCGCGAGAATGCCGTCGATGTGCACGTTCTGGGCGAGCGGATAGGTCGCGACCGCGCCGTCCGCACCACGGGCGCTTAGCACCGACACCTCGAAGGCCAGCGCGAGACGCTTCTCCAGCACGCAGGGCACGCCGCCGAGCGCCGTATAAGCGTCGCGGGCCTCGGCAACCGTACTCACGCGCACCTGGCCCTTGCCGTCATAGCCCAGACGCGCCGTCTTCAAAATGCCCGGCAGCACACGTTCGATGGCCGCATCGCCGATGGCCGCGAGCGCCTCGTTCGATTCGATGACCAGATGCGGGGCCACGGGCACGCCGCAGCTTTCGATGAAGCGCTTTTCCGCCACCCGGTCCTGCGCGATCGCGACACAGCGCCCGGCGGGGCTCACGGTCGTGGACGCGGCGAGGAAGTCGAGCGACTGCGCCGGCACGTTTTCGAACTCGGTCGACACGGCCGGGCACAGCGACGCCAGTTCGGCGAGCGCCGTCTCATCGCGATAATCGGCCACGATCAGGCGATCGGCCACGGCACCGGCGGGACAGCGCGGGTCCGGGTCCAGCACGCAGACCTTGTAGCCCATCGACTGGGCGGCAAAACAGAACATGCGGCCGAGTTGGCCACCGCCCAGCATACCCAGCCATTGGCCGGGAAGAACGGGCGCAGCAGAGGCAGAATTCATCTTGGTTGAGGCGCTGACAGTCGCAGGGACGTGTTGTTCTTTTACAGCGCGGGCAGGGTCATGCCGCGCGCCACTTCGGTCTGCTTCGCACGGAACGCGTCGAGCTTGCCGGCGAGCGTCTTGTCGTCGGCCGCCAACATCGCAACCGCAAACAATGCCGCGTTGGCCGCGCCCGCCTCACCAATGGCGAACGTGGCGACGGGCACGCCCTTGGGCATCTGCACGATCGAGAGCAGCGAATCTTCGCCGCGCAGATACTTGCTCGGCACCGGCACACCCAGCACCGGCACGGACGTCTTGGCAGCGATCATGCCCGGAAGATGCGCGGCACCGCCCGCGCCCGCGATGATCGCGACGAGTCCGCGCTCGCGCGCGGCTTCGGCGTAGCGGAACATGTCGTCCGGCATACGGTGCGCGGAGACGACCTGTGCCTCATAGGGCACACCGAACTCGGCCAGCACGGCGGCCGCGTTCTTCATCACTTCCCAGTCCGAGTTGGACCCCATTACCACGCCAACGCGCGGGGCCACGGTTTGTTTCTCGCTCATGTCGTCAACGTCCCGCTCAGGCCAGTTGCTGGCCGGTCAGGCGCTCGAGCGCCTCGCGGTATTTGGCGGCCGTTTTCTCGACCACTTCGTCGGGCAGCTTCGGGGCGGGCGGGGTCTTGCCCCACGTCTGCGTCTCGAGCCAGTCGCGCACGAATTGCTTGTCGAACGACGGCGGGTTGCTGCCCACGACGTAGGAATCGGCCGGCCAGAAGCGCGACGAATCGGCCGTCAGCGCTTCGTCCATCAAGTGCAGCTTGCCCTCGTCGTCCAGACCGAATTCGAACTTCGTGTCGGCGATGATGATGCCGCGCGTGGCCGCATAGGCCGCCGCTTCCTTGTACAGACGAATCGAGATCTCGCGAATCTGCTCGGCCAGTTCACGACCGATACGACTCACCATCTCGTCGAAGCTGATGTTCTCGTCGTGCTCGCCCAGCTCGGCCTTGGCCGCCGGGGTGAAGATCGGCTCGGGCAGTTGCTGCGCATTTTGCAGACCGGCGGGCAGCGTTACGCCGCACACTGCGCCCGTTGCCTGATAGTCCTTCCAGCCACTGCCGGCCAGATAGCCGCGCACCACCGCTTCCACGAGGATCGGCTTGAGGCGCTTGACCACGACCGCACGGCCGGCGACCTGAGCGGCTTCGTCGCTTGAAACGACCGACTCCGGCGCCACGCCCGTCAGGTGATTCGGCACGACATGCGCGAGCTTGTCGAACCAGAAGTTGGCCATCTGGTTGAGCACGCGGCCCTTGCCCGGAATCGGCTCGCCCATGATCACGTCAAACGCCGAGAGGCGGTCCGTCGTCACGATCAGCAGCTTGTCGTCGCCGACGGCGTAGTTGTCGCGCACTTTGCCGCGCGAGAGCAGCGGCAGGCTCTTGAGGGAGGATTCGTACAGGGCGTTCGGAGCGGGGGTAGTCACGGCGGGACCCGATATCAGGAAGGGCAAAGGCGTAATTATACGCGCGTCGGGCGGCGTTTCACGAAGATGTGGGTCCGGCGTGGCGCCGGGCCCCTTCACCCTCGCTTCAATGCCCCGCGCCGGCTCCCCCCGACGCGCTCCTCCTTACCCCTGCGGGTGGCGGAACCGAAGTTCCAGCCGCGCTTTTTCCGCCTCATGGATCAGCAACGCGACCACCGGCACCCGCGAGATCGGGTTCGTCAAATAGCCGTCTTGACGCAGGCATGCCCGATACCAGCCGGCCACCGACGAGGCTTCGTAATACTTGTTGTCGCACGTCAGCCCGTAATCGTCGAACGACACCAGGCGCACGGCGTCCGGGCTGTCCGGGTCGATATCGTCTTGAGAGATCCGGTCGATGTGCCCGTCGACATAGCTAGGGCTCAGGAATCGCACACCGCTCAGGGCATGGATTTCGTCTCGCAGCCAGAGCAGCGCCGTGCCGGCCGGCAAGCCGCCCGAGGCAAGCAGCGGGGCGACGCGGTCGAAGTTCGCTTCCAGAATATCGGCTGCACGGCGACGCCCGGCGTCGGTCTGCCAGTCGATGGTCGCACCGCGCGCGGCGGTCAGTTCCGGCAGTCGCTGCCGAAGCAGATGCACTTTGCGCTCCCAGCGCGGCTCCCCTCGCCCCGGGCTGCGCAGCATATCGAGCAATCGGGCAAATTCCGCCATGAGATCGAAGCTGCGCGAGGCGACGTTTATATGATGGTCGCTCGCCTCCGAACGCTGCGCGATCACTTGTGCGGCCAGATTGTTACGCACGTGCGCGTCTCCGCACCGGAGTTGCAACGCCGCGCTGGCCGCCACGGCGCTTGGACGCGCAATGCCACGCTCCGAGCACACGAGCGCGATCTTGCCTGGGTTCTCTCGCATGAACGTTGCCACGCCCCGACCGGCACGCCATAGCACCTCGCGGGGAATCTGTGCGTCGAATCGCTCCATGCCCGTGAACTCCATGAACTGCACATGCGACAGTCCGCCGTCGAGGCCGACGGGCGACGCTTGCGGCGCAGCAGACCCGCGTGCGCCTCGCGCGCCGTGCATCACGCTCAGGATGTATCCGTCGATCGGGCGCTCGTGGTAACCCGGGGCACTCGTCGTGTCGATCGGCGCGTCACGAAGCTGCATGGCGCCCGGCTCGACGCAGAAGATCGCGCCGATCTGCGGATGGGTCTTGAGCATGCGGGTGAGCACCGAGGCCTCTGCCGGCGTCGCGGTCGGACCCACGATGAATTGATGCCCGCCCAATTCGATCAGGCCGAAGCGCGTACATTTGCCGTCCACACGGATGAGCGTCGACGTATTCACGCCATAGGCCTCGACCCACGGGTCCGCCCCTTCCCCGCTCGCCCACTCGGGCGCCGGGTCATCCGCCTCCCAGAGCGCGATCGGCGCGGGCGTGTCAACCGTTGGCGTCAGGCGAGCCTGCCAGTCGGCGGCCATCGATCGCATGGATGTCGTGCGCACCGACGGCCCGGGTACCGGATCAGGTGTGGCGGCATGGACCTCGCCGGTCACATCGGCGCCGCGTTGCGGCGCGCGCGAGGACGCTGCCCGATTCGCGGCGGAGGTCATCGTCCTCGCCATGGACGAACGCCGCGACGGCGGCCGAGACGCCTCCTCGGAACTGGATAGCCCCAGGCAGCAGGCGACGGTCTTGGGAAGGCGATTCAATGGCATCGATATCTCCGGCTGGCCCATCATTGGCATGGGCGGATTGGCGGGGGGCACCGGAGACTGCCACGCGATGTCGTACCGGACTTCAGGAATCGGCGGATCGCTGTCGTTTTGCACCCTCGCAATGCGGGCGCCTTCCCCGCCTGCCTACGCGCCGGATGTTGCCTAGAATGGAAGCGTTCACCTGAACCAAGGCGCTGCCATGACGATCACATCGACACCCGGACCTGTCTGGCCGACCCGTGCAGGGCAATGCGTCGCAACCCTCGCCGCCGTGCTGGCGC
>NZ_KB290567.1:0-6845 GCF_000282835.1 Pandoraea sp. B-6
TCGGCCATCGGTCCGGCGAGCCACGCCGCGCGGCCCGCCTTGATCGCGGCGGCGAACGCGCCGGCCATCTCCACCGGCTGGGCGGCAAGCGCCACGGCCGTGTTGAGCAACACGCCGTCGAAGCCCCACTCCATCACCTGACACGCGTGCGACGGCAGACCGAGCCCGGCATCGACGATAAGCGGCGTATCCGGCAGACGGTCGCGCAGCAGTCGCAGGCCGTACGGATTGATCACGCCCTTGCCAGTGCCGATCGGCGCACCCCAGGGCATCAGCGCCTGACAGCCCACGTCGAGCAAGCGACGGCACAGCACCAGGTCTTCCGTGCAATACGGCAGCACCTTGAAGCCGTCGCGAATCAGTTGTTCGGCGGCCGTCACCAGACCGAACGGGTCGGGCTGAAGCGTGTAGTCGTCGCCAATCAGTTCGAGCTTGATCCAGTCGGTCTCGAAGACTTCGCGCGCCATTTGCGCCGTCGTCACCGCTTCCTGCACCGAGTGGCAACCCGCTGTATTGGGCAGCACCGGCACCGCGAGACGGCGCAGCGTTTCCCAGAAATGGCCTTCCGACGCCTGCGCCCCGGTGCCCGAGAGTTGCCGGCGCAACGCCACCGTCACCATGCCCGGGCGGGCGGCGTCGATGGAATCATTGAGCGCCTGCAGCGACGGGTAGCGCGCCGTGCCGAGCAGGAAGCGACTGCCGAAGCGCGTGTCATACAGCGTGAGCGCGTCGCGCACGCTGCCTGCGGCCACGTTGGCCGATTCGGTGAATGCGTTCATGTCAGCCTCCGGCCACCGGTTGCACTACATCGATTTTGTCGCCATGCGCGAGCGCGCGGGCGGCATATTGCGTCTTGGGCACGAACTGCCCGTTGATCGCCGCGGCGAACGGCGGCTTGGCGCCGTAGGCGGCGAGCGCCTCGGCCAGCGTCGCCGCCTCGGCCACGCTCAGTGTCTGTTGATTGATATGAATATCCATGGTGTCCCTCCCCTCTCATGCACGACGGAACAGGTCCGGCCACGGCCGGCTGGCTCGCCACATCTCCCAGTCGAACGCGTGCCCAAGGCCCACTCGCGCGCTCGTCGCTTGCATCAATGCCTGCGCCAGCGCGCACGCCTCTCCCGTGACCGCCGGCGCGAGCAAATAACCGTGCCGGTACAAACCGTTCACGCGCAGCACCCGCGCACCGTCCCACTGCACCCGCGGCAGATGGTCGGGCAATGCCGGACGGCAGTTGACATTCAGCTCGACAATGCGCGCCTCGCCGAACGCCGGGTTCAGCGAATGGGCCGCCGAGAGCAGTTCGAGCGCGGAGCGCACGGTCATCGGCGACATATCTTCCGACTCGAGTTCGGTCGCGCCGATCACATACAGATCGTTTTCCTTGGGCGCGATATAGATCGGATAGCGCGGATGCAGCAACCGCACCGGCCGGCGCAGCCCAATGCCCGGCGCGTGAATTCGCACCACCTCACCCCGCACACCGCGCAATTGCGTGAGCGCGGCACGCGCGCCCAGCCCGCGGCAATCGACGACCAGACCGGCGTCCGGATACGCGCCCTCGGCGATCTCGGTATGCCAATGCAGCGCCGCCCCCGCCTTAGCAAGACCTGCCGCCAGCGCGCGCAACAGTTGCCGGTTGTCGAGCTGGCCCTCGTTCGGCAGCCACCAGCCTTCCTGAAACCGTCCGGCCAGCGCCGGCTCGACCTCGGCCAATTGCGCGCCCGACACGCGGCGCACACCGTCACGCAGCAAGGCCGGTGGGGCATTGGCGCGCATGCGTCGGTCGAACATCACCGCCTCGGCGCGATCGGGCTGGTGCCACACGACCAGCGTGCCGTTGCGTTGGAAGAAGACGTGTTCGGGCAGGCCGTCGATCAATGCCGGCCAACGTTCCAGGCCGACGGCGCCCATCTCGACGATGCTCGGCTCGGCCACGGCCGCTTCGGCCAAGGGCGCGAGCATGGCCGCTGCCACCCAGCCGGCAGCCGACGACCCGTCGGCATCGCCACGCTCGTAGAGCGCCACGCGTGCGCCGGCACGAATCAGTTGCCACGCCAGCAGACGCCCGGACAGGCCGCCGCCGAGCACGGCGACGTCGGGACGCGAAGTGGAAGCGCTCATACGCGTTCTGCCGCGCAAGCCGGGACGGCGCGCAGGCACTCGAAAGCAGGCAAAGGATGACTCGCGAGCGGAATCTCGGAAGTCGTTGCGGCGAAAACCGCAGGGATAAGCGCAGGAATCTGCGGAAGGCAGCGCATGGGGTCCTTTCCTCATGAAAGCAAAAGGACGAAACGGTGTTGAACACCTTACCCCACTGGAGTAGTCGGAAACTTCCCACGCCGGTATTACCCGGGTCGGGTGCAAAGGGTCTCTCTCAGCCCCGCGTCGTATGGTTACGCATGGTCAACACCTGCGTTCGACACGGAGCACCCCTGTTTCGCCCGCAGCCATTACAACATAGATGCCGATGCCCGTGCAAGCCGGGGCATCGGGCGATTGCACGCGCGATGCGTCTCGTTTTTTGACGAATCCCCCGGGCCGTGTAACCCCACGTAAACTGAAAACCGACGTGACAAGCGCCCCCAATCCGGAAATTGTGCAACGCACCCGCCGGAACTGCGGTCAAATGGGCCGTCGACCCTAATAACACGTTGCATTTCCGCGGCAACCCCGCCAGACGATCATGGCCCACACGCCGATGTCTTCCCCGCCTCCCGAGGCGCCGCCCGCCGGCAACCCGGCCGTCCCTGCCCCCAAGCCACCGAAGCACCCCACTGCGTGGCAGTTGATCCGGCCCTACTGGGCCTCGGAGAAGCGCTGGGAGGGCCGTCGGTTGCTCGCACTCGTCGTGGCGCTCAATCTTGCCGTCGTGTTCATCAACGTACGACTGAATGCGTGGAACGCCGGCTTCTATGACGCGCTCGACAAGCGCGATTGGCCCATCTTCAAGTCGTCGCTGATCGAATTCGCGGTACTCGCATTCAGCTTCATCGTCATTGCGACGTTCCGCACCTACTTCCGCCAGATGCTCGAAATTCGCTGGCGGCAGTGGGTCACCGATGCCAACCTGTCGAAGTGGTTCTCGCATCAAGCCTATTACCGCATCGAGCGCGACCATCTGGCGGACAACCCGGACCAACGTATTTCGGAAGACATCCGCACGCTGGTCAGCGCATCGCTGGCGCTGTCGCTCGATTTGCTCACGACGCTGGTCTCGCTGTTTTCGTTCATCACCATTCTCTGGACGATCTCAGGCGCCGTGTCATTTGTGCTGGGCGGCATGAACGTGACGATTCCCGGCTACATGGTCTGGGTCGCGGCGCTCTACGCCCTGGTCGGATCGTTCTTCATCTTCAAGGTCGGTCGGCCACTCGTGGGGCTGAGCTATCGTCAGCAGCAGGTGGAAGCGGATTTCCGCTTTCTGCTGGTGCGTCTGCGCGAGTCGGCGGAGCAGGTCGCGCTCTATCGCGGCGAAGGCGCTGAATTGTCGCGCCTGACGTCGGCCTTCGGGGCCGTGCGCGACAACTGGTGGCAGATCATGGTCGTGACGAAACGGCTGATCTTCGCGAATTCGATCTACGGGCAGATCGCCATCGTGTTCCCGATCATGGCGGCCGCACCGCGCTACTTCGCCGGCGCGTTCACGCTCGGCGTGCTCATGCAGATCATCGGTGCGTTCGGGCAAGTGAGCGACGGTTTTTCGTGGTTCGTGAACAGCTTCTCGACGTTGGCCGACTGGAAAGCGACGATCAACCGGCTGCGCGAATTCACGCGCGTGATCGACGCACCGCCACAAGCACCGAGCACCGGTGGCATTGCGCTCGTGACGACCGCCCATTCGCCCTCGGCAGCCTTCACGGCCACCGATCTTCGCCTGGCGCTGCCCGACGGTGCACCGCTCGCGGTCGCCGGGTCGTTTGCCTTCGCGCCTGGCTCGCGATGGCTCATCCGTGGCCGCTCGGGCTGCGGCAAGAGCACCATGCTGCGCGCGTTCGCCGGCCTGTGGCCGTTCGGCAGCGGACGCATCGAAGTTCCCGCCGACGCCCGCGTGCTGTTCCTGTCACAACAAAGCTATTTGCCGATCGACACACTGAAGGCGGCCCTGGCCTTTCCTTCGCATGCCGATACTTTTACCGACGACGAATGCCGAGACGTGCTCAGCGCCGTCAACCTCGAGCAGTATCGTGACGAGTTACTGACCGTCGCTCACTGGGCCCGCCGCTTGTCCGGCGGCGAGCAACAACGGCTCGCCACCGCGCGCGCCTTGCTGCAAAAGCCGGATTATTTGTTCCTCGACGAAGCGACCAGTGCGCTCGACGTGGAAACCGAGGAGGCGGTGTATGAAGCGCTGCATGCGCGCCTACCGGGCACCACGATGGTCAGCGTGGCCCATAGGGAAACGCTCGGCCGCTTCCATCAACACACCATGACGCTGCATGCCGCGGGCGACGTCGCGCCGCCACGGGTGGTCGACGCGGCCTAGCCGGCGTAAGGCACCTCCGGCAATCCCTGCGCGCCGCAACGCACTGCCAACACATGGCCGTCGTGTTCGGTCGCGCCGGTTGCCGGACGAATCGACGTAACAAACAACGTGTCGAAGTCGCGCCCGCCGAACGCGCACATCGACGGCTTCGACACCGGCAGCACGATCTCGCGGTCCAGCACGCCTGCGGGCGTGAAGCGAAGCAAGCGGCTACCGTCGTTGGCGCACGTCCAGTAAGCGCCGTCGGCATCGACGGCCGCGCCGTCCGGACGGCCCGGATAGTCATTCATGTCGACGAACAGCCGCTGCCCGCTGATCGCACCGCACTCGGCATCGAAGTCGAACGCCCACACGCGGCGGCGCGTCGGATGCGAATCGCTCAGGTACATCGTGCGGCTGTCCGGCGAGAAGCCCAAACCGTTCTGCGTCACCAGGCCCTCGACGAGCGGCGCCGACAGACGGCCGTGCGTGTCGAAACAGAAGAGCGCGCCTGCGTCGCTCGCGAGCGACATATCCTGCACCATCGTGCCCGCCCAGAAGCGGCCCTGCCGATCGCAGCGTCCGTCGTTGAAGCGCATGCCCGGCAACGGGAACACCGGCGCGGCCAGTCGCTGCCAATCAGACGCCGCAAGCGTGCCCGGCGGCCCCAGGCGCACCGCGAACAGCCCGGTCTCGCAGCCCGCCAGCAGCATGCCCGAGGCGTCGAAGGTAAAGCACGCGATCTGCTCGGGGAATGTCCATTGACGATGATCGCCGTCGGCGGGCGTTACGCGATGCAGTTGCTTCGCGGGGATGTCCACCCAGTAGAGCGTCTGCTCGTCGGCACGCCACAACGGGCTCTCGCCAACGGCGTGAGGCGTCTGTCGCGACGGTTCGAGCCGTTCGATCGACACCTTCATGCCTTGGGTTCCATCGGCCCCAGCAGCACGAACGGTCCGCCTTGGTAGCGCTGCGTCACATCGTCCATGCGCGGATCGGGCGCCTGCGCCGGAAACAGGCCGGCGAATTGCGCCGAGCTGTCTTGCGCACGGAAGCCAAGAAACGCGGCCTTCGTATTGTTGACCCACAGCGTCGGGTTGTTCGACACGCCGTAGACGATGGCATGGCCCACGCGATTCGTGAACAACGAGCAGCGCACGAGTTCGACGAAATCGCGATAGCTCAGGTATGTCACCATCATGCGCGGATTCTTGGGCTGCTCGAACGACGAGCCGATGCGCAGGCACACGGTCTCCAGACCGAAGCGATCGAAGTAGTAGCGGGACAGGTCTTCACCGAAACATTTCGAGATACCGTACATGCTGTCCGGACGGTGCGGCGCGTCGACATCGAGCACTTCCGTCACGGGATGGAAACCCACCGCATGATTCGAGCTGGCGTAGACGATGCGCTTCACCCCCTGCTTCTGCGCTGCGCTATAGACGTTGTACATGCCGAGAATATTGGCTTGCATGATGTCGTCGAACGGCGCCTCGACGGAGATGCCGCCCAGATGCACCAGCGCGTCGACGCCTTCGAGCAGCGCGTGCACGGCGGCGCGATCCGCGAGGTCGACCTGCATGGCTTCTTCGTGCGGCGCATCAGCCGTGAGCGGCACGATGTCGCTCACGCGCACGATATCCGCCCACTCGGCGAGCTTGCCGCGCAGTTGTTTGCCAAGATTGCCCGCTGCGCCGGTCAGCAGCAGACGGCGGAAGGGTTTGCCGGATGTCTGGCTCATATCAGTCCTTGTTCGTCGGTAGATCGCAGTGCATGCGACGACGCCTTGCCACAACAAACCCGGCGCCGCGTCGGCGCGCCCGACGCTCATCGAAAACGTGGGGGTCGCATGGAGAGGCATCCTACGTCAGACGATGTACGATGACAATGGCCAATTGGTCGGTTTACGGAGAATCCCTAGTATTTCACTCGATGCCTTGCATCGACGCGACAAGCCTTATATTCATTGGCACCCACCTATACCAGGGGTGTTTCCCTGAAGGCCGATGACGCAAGATCGGCCATGTCATATGACATCTTATATTTATCGATCTTGTGCATGTCCCGGTCGCCCGAATACCGTGCAAACAAAGACACGTAAAGCGATCGGGCAAGAAAAAACCGCCCGGACGTTGTCGCCCGGACGGTTTCTTCACGGCAACGCAGAGACCTACCTCCGCGCCCCTCCTCTCAACCCCGTATTTGTGGTTTTGGCAGGCATTACTCTTTCACGCGCTCAGCGCGGCAGTTCCGAGTAGCCCATCAGGAACTCGTCCACCGCACGGGCGCACTGACGGCCTTCGCGAATCGCCCACACCACCAGCGACTGACCGCGACGCACGTCACCGGCCGCGAACACCTTCGGCAGGTTCGTCGTGTA
>NZ_KB290567.1:6855-55263 GCF_000282835.1 Pandoraea sp. B-6
CTTCGGTCGAGGCACGCACGTTGCCGCGCGCATCCTTGTCCACGCCGAAAGCGTCGAGCACGGTCTGCAACGGCGACACGAAGCCCATCGCGAGCAGCACCAGGTCGGCCTTGAGTTCGAATTCCGAGCCCGGCACTTCCTGCATTTTGCCGTCCTTCCATTCGAGACGCACGGCGATCAGCTTCTCGACCTTGCCGTTTTTGCCTTCGAAGCGCTTCGTTGCCACCGACCAGTCACGCTCGCAACCCTCTTCGTGGCTCGACGATGTACGCAGCTTGGTCGGCCAGTACGGCCACACCATCGGCTTGTTTTCCTGCTCGGGCGGCTGCGGCAGCAGTTCGAACTGCGTCACGCTCTTTGCGCCGTGACGGTTCGACGTGCCCACGCAGTCGGAACCGGTATCACCGCCCCCGATCACGATCACCTGCTTGCCCGTGGCCAGCAACTGGTTGGCCAGCTTGTCGCCCGCATTGACCTTGTTCTGCTGGGGCAGGAATTCCATCGCGTAATGGATGCCTTCCAGCTCGCGCCCCGGCACCGGCAGATCGCGCGGCTGTTCTGCACCGCCCGCGATCACCACGGCGTCGAATTGCGCCTGCAACTGCTCCGGCGAGATCGTCTCTTTGGAGAAGTTGTTGACGTGCGCTTCCGGCGCGTCCTTGCCGACGTAGACACCCGTGCGGAACGTCACGCCCTCGGCTTCCATCTGGCGCATGCGGCGATCGATCAGCCACTTCTCCAGCTTGAAGTCGGGAATGCCGTAGCGCAGCAGTCCGCCCACACGGTCGTTCTTTTCGAACACGGTGACGTCGTGACCGGCGCGCGCAAGTTGCTGCGCCACGGCCATGCCCGCCGGGCCCGAGCCGACGACGGCGACCGTCTTGCCGGTCTTGTGCTTCGCAGGCTGCGGTTCGACCCAGCCTTCGCTCCACGCCTTGTCGATGATCGCGTGTTCGATCGACTTGATGCCCACCGCATCGCTGTTGATGTTCAGCGTACAGGCGGCTTCACACGGCGCCGGGCAGATACGGCCCGTGAACTCGGGGAAGTTGTTCGTCGAGTGCAGCACCGAGATGGCCGACTTCCAGTCCTGGCGATACACCAGGTCGTTGAAGTCGGGAATGATGTTGTTGACCGGGCAACCGTTGGTGCAGAACGGAATGCCGCAGTCCATGCAGCGCGCGCCCTGCACCTTTGCCTGCTCGTCGGAGAGTGCGAGCACGAACTCCTTGTAATGCTTTACGCGTGCCAGCGGTGCTTCGTAAGACTCGCCCTGGCGCTCGAATTCGAGAAAACCTGTGACCTTGCCCATGTTTCTTCAGTCGGAAAGTTTTGTGGTTACCGTGCCTCACCCGCGCGCGGCACGCCATCGGGGCCCTCACCCCGTGGCGCCGCCGCGCTAGCGGCTTCAGGCCGCCAGTGCTTGTTTTTCGTTGGCCTTGGCCATATCGCCGAGGGCCCGCTTGTATTCGCTCGGGAACACCTTCACGAACTTGCGGCGCGCGCCGTCCCAGTCTTCAAGCAGCGCCTTGGCGCGCGTCGAGCCCGTGAACTGGAAGTGACGCTCGATCAGCTCGCGCAGTTGCGCCTCGTCGGTCTGGCCGCGATGCCACAATCCCTGGCTCACCGTGCGCTCCTGCTCGCCGTGCGGCAGCACCGGGTCGAGAGCGACCATCGCGGTGTTGCACTTGGCGGCGAACGTGCCGTCAGCGTCGTACACGTAGGCCACACCGCCCGACATCCCCGCCGCGAAGTTACGCCCGGTCTCGCCCAACACGACCACCGTACCGCCGGTCATGTATTCGCAACCGTGATCGCCCGAGCCTTCCACCACGGCGGTGGCGCCCGAGTTCCGCACGCAGAAGCGCTCGCCGGCCACGCCATTGAAGAAGGCTTCGCCTTCGATGGCGCCGATCATCACGGTGTTGCCCACGATGATGTTGTCTTCGGCGTTGCCCCGGAAGTCGTTGGTCGGACGCACGATGATGCGCCCGCCCGACAGGCCCTTGCCCACATAGTCGTTGCCGTCGCCTACCAGATCGAGCGTGATGCCGCGTGCGAGGAACGCCCCGAAGCTCTGGCCGGCCGTGCCCTTGAGCTGCACGTGGATCGTGTCGTCCGGCAGGCCGTCATGGCCGTAACGCCTGGCCACTTCGCCCGAAAGCATTGCGCCGACCGTACGGTTACGGTTGCGCACCGGCTGAATGAACGAGACATGCTCGCCCTTCTCGAGCGCCGGCAGCGCCTTTTCGATGAGCGCGTGATCGAGTGCGGCGGCCAGACCGTGATCTTGCGTTTCGACATGCAGACGCGGTACGTCCGCTTCCATTTCCGGCAGATGGAAGATGCGCGCGAAGTCCAGGCCCTTCGCCTTCCAGTGCTCCACGCCCGCGCGGGTGTTGAGCAGGTCAGCGCGGCCGATCAGATCGTCGAACTTCGAGATGCCCAGTTGCGCCATGATTTCGCGCACTTCTTCGGCCACGAAGAAGAAGTAATTGACCACGTGCTCCGGCTTGCCCTGGAATTTCTTGCGCAACACCGGGTCTTGCGTCGCCACGCCCACCGGGCAGGTGTTCAGGTGGCACTTGCGCATCATGATGCAGCCCTCGACGACGAGCGGCGCCGTCGCGAAGCCGAATTCGTCGGCACCCAGCAGTGCGCCGATCACCACGTCGCGACCGGTCTTCATCTGACCGTCGGCTTGCACACGGATACGACCGCGCAAGCGATTGAGCACCAGCGTCTGTTGCGTCTCGGCCAGGCCCAGCTCCCACGGCGTGCCGGCGTACTTCACCGACGACAGGGGCGAAGCGCCCGTGCCACCGTCGTGACCGGCGATCACCACGTGATCGGCCTTGGCCTTCGCGACACCGGCGGCGACCGTCCCCACACCCACCTCGGACACGAGCTTCACCGAGATCGACGACGAGGCATTCACGTTCTTCAGATCGTGGATGAGCTGCGCCAGATCTTCGATCGAGTAGATGTCGTGGTGCGGGGGCGGCGAAATCAGGCCGACGCCCGGCACCGAGTAACGCAGCTTGCCGATGTATTCGGTCACCTTGTGACCCGGCAGCTGACCGCCTTCGCCCGGCTTGGCGCCCTGCGCCATCTTGATCTGGATCTGATCGGCCGAGACCAGATAGTCGGCCGTCACGCCGAAGCGGCCCGAGGCCACCTGCTTGATCTTCGAGCGCAGCGAATCGCCATCCTGAAGTTCGATATCGGCCTCGATGACGTCGTGCCCCACGATCGATGCGAGCGATTCGCCCTTCTTGATCGGAATTCCCTTCAGCTCGTTGCGATAACGGCGCGCATCTTCGCCGCCTTCGCCCGTGTTCGACTTGCCGCCGATACGGTTCATGGCAACGGCCAGCGTGGCGTGCGCTTCGGTCGAGATCGAGCCGAGCGACATGGCACCGGTGGCGAAACGCTTCACGATGTCCTTGGCCGATTCAACCTGATCGAGCGGAATCGCGCGCTGCGGATCGACGCGGAACTCGAACAGACCGCGCAACGTCATGTGACGCTTGCTCTGGTCGTTGATGAGGTTCGCGTATTCCTTGTACGTCTGGTACGAGTTCGAACGGGTCGAGTGCTGGAGCTTGGCGATGGCGTCCGGCGTCCACATATGGTCTTCGCCACGAATGCGGAACGCGTACTCGCCACCGGCGTCGAGCATGTTTGCGAGCACCGGGTTGTCGCTGAAGGCGTCGCGATGCAGACGCACCGCTTCCTCGGCCACTTCGAAAATGCCGATACCGCCGACGTTCGACGCCGTGCCCTGGAAGTACTTCTTGACCAGTTCCTGCGACAAGCCGATGGCTTCGAAGATTTGCGCGCCGGTGTACGACATGTACGTCGAGATGCCCATCTTCGACATGACCTTGTGCAGGCCCTTGCCGACCGCCTTGACGAAGTGCTTGACCGCCTTCTCGGGCGTGAGGTCGCCACCCTGCTTGCGGGCGATCTGTGCGAGCGTCTCCATCGCGAGGTACGGGTGAACGGCTTCCGCGCCGTAGCCCGCGAGCAATGCGAAGTGGTGCACTTCGCGCGCCGAACCGGTTTCGACCACGAGGCCGGTGCTCGTGCGCAGACCTTGCGCGACCAGATGCTGGTGCACGGCCGAGGTCGCGAGCAACGCCGGGATGGCGACTTGTTCGCGATTCGTCAGGCGGTCCGACACGATGAGGATGTTGTAGCCCGACTTCACCGCGTCGATGGCTTCGGCGCACAGCGACGCGAGGCGCGCTTCAATGCCTTCCTTGCCCCACGCGACCGGATAGCAGATGTTCAGCTCGTACGAGCGGAATTTGCCCCCGGTGTACTTGTCGATGTGACGGATCTTCGCGATTTCCTTGAAGTCCAGCACCGGCTGCGACACTTCGAGACGCATCGGCGGGGTGATGTTGTTCGTGTCGAGCAGGTTCGGCTTCGGGCCGATGAACGACACCAGCGACATCACCATGTTCTCGCGGATCGGATCGATCGGCGGGTTCGTCACCTGGGCGAACAACTGGCGGAAGTAATGATAGAGCGTCTTGTTCTTGTTGCTCATGACCGCGAGCGGGCTGTCGTTGCCCATCGAGCCCACGGCTTCTTCGCCGTTGATCGCCATCGGCGTCATCAGCAGCTTCACTTCTTCCTGCGTGTAGCCGAAGGCCTGCTGCAAATCGAGCAGCGGCGTGGCCGAATCGTGATGCACACCGGCCTCTTCGACCTTCGGCTCGATCTCGTCGAGCTTGATGCGCACGGCGTCGATCCAGCTCTTGTACGGCTTCGCGTTGGCGAGGTTGTCCTTGAGTTCCTTGTCGTCGATGATGCGGCCCTGCTCCATGTCGATCAGGAACATCTTGCCCGGCTGCAGGCGCCACTTCTTGACGATCTTCGACTCGGGAATCGGCAGCACGCCCGATTCCGAGGCCAGGATGACCATGTCGTCGTCGGTAATCACGAAGCGCGCCGGACGCAGACCGTTACGGTCGAGCGTCGCGCCGATCTGACGACCGTCGGTGAAGGCGATGGCGGCGGGGCCGTCCCACGGCTCCATCATCGCGGCGTGATATTCGTAGAACGCGCGGCGGTTGTCGTCCATCAGTGTGTGCTGCTCCCAGGCTTCCGGGATCATCATCATCACGGCGTGGGCGAGCGGATAGCCGGCCATCGTGAGCATTTCGAGGCAGTTGTCGAACGATGCGGTGTCCGACTGGCCCGGGTAGATCAGCGGCCACAACTTCTGCAGATCGTCGCCGAGCACGGCCGACGAGATCGCGCCCGTGCGGGCGTTGATCCAGTTGACGTTGCCCTTGACGGTGTTGATTTCACCGTTGTGCGCGACCATTCGGTACGGGTGCGCCAGCTCCCATGCCGGGAACGTGTTCGTCGAGAAACGCTGGTGAACGAGGGCGAGTGCCGAGACGGTGCGCGGATCGGCCAGGTCGCGGTAGTAGCGGCCGACCTGGTCGCACAGCAGCAGCCCCTTGTAGACGATCGTGCGCGCCGACATCGACGGCACGAAGTATTCCTTGCCGTGCTTGAGCTTGAGCGCCTGAATGCGATGGCTTGCCGTCTTGCGGATGACGTACAGCTTACGCTCGAGGGCGTCCGTCACCATGATGTCCTGCCCACGGCCGATGAAGATCTGACGGATCACCGGCTCGGTCGCCTTCACGTTGGGCGACATCGGCATGTCGCGATCGATCGCGACGTCGCGCCAACCCAGCACGACTTGCCCCTCGGCCTTCACGGTCCGCTCGAGTTCCTGTTCGCAGGCCAGACGCGACGCGTGTTCCTTCGGCAGAAAGATCATGCCGACACCGTATTCGCCGGCCGGCGGCAGGGTCACGCCTTGCCGGGCCATCTCTTCGCGGTAGAACTGATCGGGAATCTGGAGCAGGATGCCGGCCCCGTCACCCATCAACGGGTCGGCGCCCACGGCGCCCCGGTGATCGAGGTTTTCGAGAATCTTCAGGCCCTGCTCGACGATGGCATGACTCTTCACGCCCTTGATGTGGGCCACGAAGCCGACGCCGCAGGCGTCATGTTCGTTGGCCGGGTCGTACATGCCCTGAGCGTCCGGCGCCACGTACGCCTCACCCGGCATCGCTACGGCCGCTGCAATCGGTTGCTGTTTCTTTTCCACGAGTTACACCGTCTCTTGGCGAGGTCGCCGCGCGCATGCTCGTCGCGCTCGACCGGGTTAAGTGGGGGTGGCCGGGTGGGCCAGGACTGCGGATTCGCGCGCGTCGAAGGTCGTTCTTGGGCGTCGCCACAGGGAGCCGACTCAGCGCGCACGCTTTTGCGCATCGCACCAATCGGCCGAAGTTGGAATATACGCCAAGGAATTCACAAAGACAAAACAATTTAATGGGGTCAGATTCGCATTAAAAACCACGCTGATCGAAGGCCCCTTTTTATTAGGGTCAGATTAATTCGATCCGATCTGTGCTCGTCAAAAAATTCTGTGATTTCAAATAGCTGGAGAAAGCGAGGCAGACCGGAACCGGCCTGCGGCCAGCCAGTGTCAGAGCGCGTCCGAGATCGCTTTGCGTGGACGACCGCGCGTGAGAGGACTCACGCGCCGGTTGGCGGCAAGTGACATGCGAGCCTGATAATCGGGCCCGCCGAGCAGCCATCCTTTCTGCGTTGCCGTACGCAATGCGTCAATCTCAGGTGCCGGCAGCGGGATCGAAAACCCCTCGGCGTAGGCACGTTGACGTTCGAACGGTGTATTGCCGAGCGCCCAATACAGCGCGTGGTCCGTGACCAGACTATCGACCGTGAGGCCGACGTGATGGAGGTAACTCGACCATCGGTAATTCCCGGGGGCATCTGCCAGCCCCGCGCGCACCGGGTTGAGCTCGACGTACCGGCTGGCAAGCAGCAGATAGTGTTCCGCTTCGATGACCGTGGCGCGATACCGGCCCTCCCAAAGCGTGCCGGTGCGCTGGTGACGCCGGTTGAAATACAACACGTAGTAGCGACCAACGGCCTGAAGCGTGGCCGGAAGGCTGCGCTCGTCTGCGGGCGTGGCAACCAGATGCAGGTGGTTCGGCATCATGCACCAGGCGTGAATCGCCAGTCCGTTGGCGCGCGCGGCGTCGCGCAACCGGTCGTGAAATACACGCCGGTCCTCGTCGTCGACGAAGATCGCCTGCCGGTTATTGCCGCGCAGAATCACATGCTGCGGTTGGCGTGGAATGAAAAGTCGCGGTAATCGGGCCATGCGGATTCAAATGTAATTCTTTAAAGCTCGATATCACGATCGTCGAGGGAGTTTCATCATAAAAACCCCTTTAAATACTGATATCTAGCCAAACCCCGTTGATTCGTACAAAAGCTCTAGATACGGCGATTGCGCCGTGAAATCCCAAGCGCATAATGCATCGAAAAATAAATAAATAATCTTGGGAGGATAGACAAATGACAACTCGGGCCTATCGGTCCGCGGCGTGCTTGTGCGCGCTCGGACTCTTCGTTTCCCTGGCGCCCACCCGCGCCAGTGCACAACAAGCCGGCGACAACGTCGTCAATCTCGGATGGTTTCACATCGCGCCGCAAGACTCCAGCAAGCCGATGACCACAAGTGTCACCCAGGAAGGGCTCACTCCAAGCCTGGTGCCGTCGAACTTCACGTCCCCCGGAAGCGGAGCGAAGGTCAGTAACGCCGACACGCTCGGCCTCGTCATCACCCACTTTGTCACCGACAACATTGCCGTACAGACGGTTGCCGGCATTCCCGCCAAGTTCAAGCTTACCGGACAAGGCGTGATCGCACCGCCGGGACTGGCCGGCGCGCTCACGAGTATCGACCTTGGCGCGCCACAAAACAATCCGATTGTGCAGAGCGTTCGTCAATGGAGTCCGGCGCTTGTGTTCCAGTATTACTTCGGCCAGGCCAATTCCACCTGGCGCCCGTTTCTGGGGGTCGGTGTGAGTTATACGTTCTTCACGAACGTCAATCTCAATCCGAATTTCGAAGCGGCGTTGAATCAGAATTTCGGCAGCGTGCTCGCGTTCACTTCCGGGCATAACGGGCCGACCACCGTCGAAGCGAAATCGTCGGCGTCGTGGCAACCCGTTTTCAATGCCGGCGTGTCCTATGCCTTCGACAAACACTGGGTCGCCAGCGCCTCGGTTTCTTACGTTCCCCTCAAGACCACCGCGAACATCAAGATCAAGGCGCAGGACGGAACGGTCCTCTCCTCCTCCGACGCCGAGATCAAACTGAACCCGATTGTCACCTTCGTCTCGCTCGGCTACAAGTTCTAGACTCAGCGTGCGGGACGCAGAATGCGTTCGACATATCGGACTCCGCAGTGAAATCCTAAAGGCGTGCCCTGGGCGTCAGGGCGCGCTTTTCGCCCGTCCAGCGCACTTTTCTAGGGGCATTCCATGAGTCGATGCATGGAAACAACACCTTTAGAGCGCGCACTCCAGACTCTTGCTTTCCGCTGCTATGCCCCGTCGGCATAATGGCCCTGAATTTCATTTACCGAAATTCTCGACAATAAAGAATCTTGAGCAGGAGACGAATCGATGAAGTTGAAGCATTTGACGATGGCTGCCGTGGCCACGCTCACGGTGTCCGGGGCCGCGTTTGCACAGCAAGCCGGCGATAACGTTGTCAACCTTGGCTGGTTCCACCTCTCGCCCCAGGTTTCCAGCGATCCACTGAATGTGACCGGATCGAACGTTCCGGGTCTGGCCGCGGCAGTGAATAGCCGACTGGGCAATACGGGTGCCCAAGTCGACGACGCCGACACCGCGGGCCTCACGTTTGCCCACTTCTTTACCGACAACATCGCCGTGGAAGCCGTCACCGGCTTCGCGCCGAAGTTCCGCCTCTACGGACAGGGCAACCTCGCGCTGCCAGGTGGCGGTTCGCTGGCATCGGCCAAGCAGTGGAGCCCAGCCTTGTTGCTGAAGTATTACTTCGGACAGGCAAACGATACATGGCGTCCCTTCGTCGGCCTTGGGGTCAGCTACTTCTGGTATACGAACATTGAACTGACGCCGGGCTTCCAATCGCTGGCCAGCAATGCATTGACGGGCGGCCCAGGCGGCAACACAACGGCCAAGCTCACCAATTCGTGGGCGCCAGTGTTCAACGCGGGTATCAACTACAACATGGACAAGCACTGGACGCTCGCATTCTCCGTGTCGTACATCCCGGTCAGCACCACCGCCAAGCTGACGACCACCCGCGGCCCGATCACCACGACCAGCGAAGCCAAGGTCAAGCTGAACCCGGTGGTCACGTTCCTGTCGCTGGGTTACCGCTTCTAAGTTCCGCGCCAAGCCAGCTTTCCGGCTCACGCCAGCGCTTGCATTCGGTCTGACTTGGCGCAACGAAATCGATTCAAGCCGTCTAGAAAACGCCGCCCCGTGCGGCGTTTTCGTATTTCCGGCCGCGATGTCAGCCCATTCTCACACGATCTTCAGCCAACGCGACGCAACTTTCTTCGTTTCCCGAAAGTCTCTGAAGGTGTACGCACGCGAACGGTCGCGCCATAATGGCCGTTCGCCTCAGGGTTCCACCGGCGCCGTCGTTCCCCGAGTCTGACGGACGCCGCATTTCAATACCACCTCTTGGGAGTCTGAAAATGGGAATTGCCTCGAAAGCGGAAACGGTACTCAACAGCAGCCTCGACGATGCGCGCTTTGCCGGCCGACGTACCGCACGCGCGGCACGTCTGGCGAGTCAGGACGTCTCTTCACGCGTGCGCGATCTGCTCGACGATCTGGACCACGCGCTGTCCAACGCGAAGTCGGCATCGGATATTGAGGCGCTGCGCGCCGAGATCGGCGACAAGCTTCGTGAAGCGCGCAGCGAGTTTGGCGATGCCCGCGCCAACCTGCGCCGTCGCGCCAACGAGGTCTGGGAAGAAGCCGACGGCTATGTCCACGAGCGCCCATGGCAGACCGTTGGCACGGTAGCGGCTGTTGCGCTCGTGCTCGGATTCATTGCGGGACGCAGCTAACTCACTCGCCGGCGGTGCCGTTGTGCACCGGCAGACATCGAACGTGATGCGTCGGGATACCGGCCCTCATCGTCACACGCGAGGTGGCAATAGCGAAACAGCCGGCGAAAGCCGGCTGTTTCGCATCGTCTCCCGAGGCACGCGTCAGAGCGTCGGCTCGATGGTAAAGAGACGGCTGTATTCCTTGATTGCGTAGCGATCCGTCATTCCGGCAATGTAGTGCGCGATCCAGCGTGGCTGATCCGCTGCGTGCTCGGTGCGGTAGTTGGGTGGCAGCAAGCGGGGATCGGCAAGAAACGCGTTGAACAACTCCTGAACGATGCGCTGCGCTTTCGCTGCCATGCGCATCACCAGATAGTGCCGGTAGAGATTCTCGAACAGAAACCGCTTGAGTCGCCCGGCCTGCTCGCGCATCTCGCCGCTAAAGGCCACCAACGGTCCCGCGCCACGCACATCGTCAATGGAGAACGGCGAAGCGTCGGCCACGCGTTGACGCGTGGTCGTGATCAGGTCGACGATCAGCGCATTGATAATCCGTCGCGTCGTTTCGTGCACCAGCCGCCGGCCGGAAATTTCCGGCCATGCAAGCCTCGCCTCGGCGCAATAGCGTTTCCAGAGCGGCACGTCGTCGAGTTGATCGAGCGACAACAGGCCGGAGCGCACACCATCGTCGATGTCGTGATTGTTGTAAGCGATCTCGTCCGCAAGATTGGCGATCTGCGCTTCCATCCCAGGCTGCCGCCCCTTCAGAAATCGCTCGCCAAGCTCACCCAGCCCTCTCGCATTCGCGCGCGAACAGTGCTTGAGAATGCCCTCGCGCGTCTCGAAACAGAGGTTCAACCCGTCGAAGCCGCCGTAATGCTCTTCGAGTTCGTCGACAACGACAAGGCTCTGCAGATTGTGCTCAAACCCGCCGTAATCTTGCATGCAGGCGTTGAGTGCGTCCTGCCCGGCGTGACCGAAGGGCGTGTGACCGAGGTCGTGCGCCAGTGCGATCGCCTCGACGAGATCCTCGCTGACGCGCAGATTTCGCGCGATCGACCGGCCGATCTGCGCCACTTCCAGACTGTGTGTCAGGCGCGTGCGAAACAGGTCGCCCTCGTGATTCACGAACACTTGCGTCTTGTATTCGAGCCGGCGGAACGCCGTCGAATGAATGATGCGGTCGCGGTCGCGCTGAAATTCGGTCCGCGTCGTAGGCGCAGGTTCCGCAAACCGCCGTCCGCGTGACGCGCTCGAGCGCGCCGCGTAGGAGGCAAGCGACGCTTCGTAATCGATCATCGCCAGCCCTCCTTTACTAGATGTTGGCGCGCAACGTCGCGCGAAGCTCGGCCTCGGGAACGCCCGTCATGAACGCCTGCCCCAGCCGGTTGAGTAGTACGAAGCGGATGTCCCCGCCTTCCGCCTTCTTGTCGACGCGCATCAGATCGATGTAGCGATCCTCACCCAGATCCGGCCCCGTGACCGGCAGCTTGGCCGCCACGATCAGCGCCTTGATTCGCGGGACAAACGCCGCGTCGATAAAGCCCAGACGCGCCGACAGATCGGACGCCATGACCATGCCGCACCCGACCGCCTCGCCATGCAGCCATTCGCCATACCCGAGGCCCGCTTCAATGGCATGGCCGAACGTATGACCGAAGTTCAGCGTGGCACGCAGGCCCTGTTCGCGTTCGTCGCTGGCGACGACCTGCGCCTTGATCTCGCACGAGCGCTGCACGGCGTAGGTCAGTGCCGCCGTATCGCGGGCATTCAACGCTTCGATATTCGCCTCGATCCAGTCAAAGTACTGTTCATCGGCGATCGCGCCATGCTTGATCACTTCCGCCAGACCGGCGGCCAGCTCACGATCCGGCAACGTGGACAACGTGCCGATGTCGGCCAGCACGGCGCTCGGCTGCCAGAACGCTCCGATCATATTCTTGCCGAGTGGGTGGTTGATCCCCGTCTTGCCACCGACCGACGAATCCACTTGTGCAAGCAGTGTCGTTGGCACCTGCACGAACGGGACACCGCGCATGTAGCAGGCGGCGGCAAACCCGGTCATGTCGCCGACGACGCCGCCGCCCAGCGCGATCAATGTCGCCTTGCGGTCCGCCTGAGCGCCAAGCAGTTCGTCGAAAATCAGGTTGAGCGTTTGCCAGTTCTTGTGCGCCTCGCCGTCGGGCAGCACAGCGGTGACCACACGCTTTCCGAGCCGTTGCAGCGTTGCCGCGACGCGCTCGGCGTAAAGCGGGGCGACGGTCGTGTTCGTCACGATCACGGCGTGCGTGCCGCGCACGTGCGGCGCGAACAAGGCCTCCTGCGTGAGCAGATCGGTGCCGATGTGGATCGGATAGGCGCGCTCGCCCAGATCGAGTTTGAGGGTCTTCATGCCGCTTGTTGTCATGGTCAGCGATATCGGCGATATCAGCGAGGAAAGGTGTCGGGCGCAGGCGATACGGACGTTGTCTGCGATGCATCATCGCGCTCGGCCTGCGCCAGCTTCGCGTCGCCCCCGGCCGCCCGAGCGGCTTCACCGTCACCGTGCGCACCGTCCGGCTCGTCGCCATGCACGCCGTCATGCCGATCGTCAGGCGAATCGGATGGCAGGCCGGCGCTGCTGGGAACGATTCCCACGACCTCCAGTTGCATCAACACCATGTTGACGAGCGCATTCACGCTCGGCCGACCCGTTTCGATGACGAAGGTCGCGCACTCGCGATATAGCGCGTCGCGCTCTTTGAACAACTGCTCGAGACGCGCGCGTGGATCGGCCGTTTGCAGCAACGGGCGGTTCTTGTCACGACGTGTGCGCAGCCAGAGGTCATGCGGATTGGCGCGCAAATAGACCACCGTGCCGCGCGACTTGATGTGTTCGCGATTTTCCGCGCGCAGCACCGCGCCCCCGCCGGTGGCGAGTACGATTCCGCTGCGTTGGGTGAGTTCGTCGATGGTCTGGGCTTCGCGCTGACGGAAGCCGTCCTCGCCTTCGTGCTCGAAGATGATCGGAATGCGCACACCCGTGCGCGCTTCAATCTCATGATCGGAGTCATAGAACTGCCGCCCAAGACGTCGCGCCACTGCGCGCCCAACCGTGGTCTTGCCCGCCCCCATCAGTCCGACAAGTATTACGTTTTCCAGCATAAATCGCTGATATTTGGGTTCCAGCCCCCGATGATACCGGGATATGCGTCGGGCGTGCGGAACGCGTCAACTCGGAGCGCACTCCGGTGAGCCGGGGATGACCGGAAGGCAGGTCGTTTTTCGAGGGCTTGGGCGAGGCGCCCGAGGAGGCCGCATTATCCTCGGCCTCGCCGCCCTTCCGACCCTCGGGCACCACACTGGGCGTCAGAAACACCAGCAGCTCCGTACGGCGGTCTTCGTTGGCGCGGTTGCGAAACAGCGCGCCCAGCAACGGCACATCGCTCAACCACGGCACGCCGGCTCGACTGTCGCGCCGTTCTTCCTGGTAGATCCCGCCGATGGCCACCGTCCCTCCGTCCTCGACCTGCACCTGCGTCTTGACATGTCGGGTATCCACGGCGAATCCCTGTGCCACCGCCTGCCCGACACTGTCCTTGCGCACGTCGACATCCAGAATCACCTGACCGTCCGGGGTAATGAGCGGCGTCACTTCGAGCCTCAACGTGGCCTTTCGGAATTGAATCGACGTTGCATTGCGGCGGCCACTTTGCGTCTGGTAAGGCAGCTCCGTGCCCTGTTCAATGAGTGCCTGAACCTTGTCCGCCGTGACCACGCGAGGCCGGGAGACGACACGACCTCGCCCGCTTGTCTCCAATGCCGAGAGTTCCAGTTGCAGCAAGCGCGTGGCGGAGCGGCCAAAAAGCGTGATCGCCAAGCTCGGCGGCACCACGCCGGCCAGCGCCGCCGCGGGCAAGCCAATGTCGAGCGCACTGCCCGATGGCGTTCCCCCTCCGCTATTCGTGCCCCCGACACCCCGCGCCCCCTCCGCGGCCGGCCGCTCGCCGCGCTTCTGCTGGCCTTCGCCGCGACCGTGGTGTCCCGTGAGCCGGACACCGAGCGACTCGCTGAAGCGGTCGTCGGCCTCGACAATGCGGGCCTCAATCAGCACTTGACGGACCGGAACGTCGATTCGTGCGATGAATTTAGCCAGCGCATCGAGCTTTTCCGGCAAATCGGTCACGAACAATTGGTTCGTGCGCGGATCGGCAATCAGGCTGCCTCGCACGGACAACAATCGTTGCCCCTTGCGGTCCTTTTCGCCCATGATGATCTCCCGCAGCGCCAATGCACGCGGATAGTTCAGCGTGAAGCGACGGCTGGCCAGCGGCAGCAACGCCTCGCGCTTCGCGGCCGCTTCGAGTTGCGTCTGCTCGTCAGCCAGCAGGTCGGCACGCGGGGCAATCCAGTCGACGCCGTTCAACGATTGAACGCCGAGACCGGCACTCCGGACCATGACGTCAAACGCCACAGCCGCCGAGACGCGCTGCACTTCCATGTCGAGACGCCCGACGACGCGCTCGCCAATCACCACGCTGCGCCCGGTCAGACGGGCGAACGCCCGTAACGCATCGGCGGCCTCCACGCCATGGAGCGTCACGTCGACGCTCAACGCGTCGGAGTCTTCCGCCGCCGGCCCCTGTCGCGGTGGACCTTCGCTCCAGGTCGCCGCCAATTCGGCAGCCGACGTCCGGTGAAGCACGACCCGCCGCGATCCCGCACGCATCGATCCGACAGGCGTGCCGTCGTCGACCGACGACTGCGGGCCGGACGCCGCCATCGTCACGGCGTCCTGAGCTGAGCGGCGCGTCAGTGGCGTACGAAACACGTCGATCGTGTCCGCCGGCATCTGCCAAGGCGGGGCTGGCGGCGGTAACGCCGGCAAGGAACGCCCGGCAGGCATGCCGGGAAGGTCTGCGGGACGTCGCCAGGCGTAGGCGGCCACCATGGCCGTGACCCCCGCCTCGGCCTCCGCCACTACCGTCGCACCGGAAGTTCCCAACGCCGGCCCCTGAAGCGACAGGCGCTCGATCGATAGATGCCGAGGCATCCGGTCGACCTCGGCGAGCCAATCGAGCAGATTCGCGACGCGCCCCCCGACACGCATTTCGGCACGCTCGATTTCGAGGTCCCCGCTCGACGCGGCGGGCCCCGGCCGCGCTGCCTCCAGCGTCAGGCCCGAACGTGCAGCAAGGCGCTCGAGATCGGCACGCCACGCCGAGCGCGTGTCGTCAGCGAGGTCCGGTAGCGAGGATGCCGCCGAGTGCCGTGCCGACGCGCCCGCGCCTTCGCTCGCCTCGGCTGCCGCTTCCCCCACCCTCTGTGCAGCGAGCGGAAGCCGGCGATGCCAAGCCATCGTCTCGGCCTCGGCATCACGCAGCGTTGCCATCAATGCGGGTAAGCGACGCGCGGCGTCGTTCGCCCGATCCCACCTCTGCTGCTCGGCGCCAAGATCCTTCTGCAAGGTTGCCCTTACGGGCAGGCCGACCAGCCACCAGACCGACCACGCCATCAGCAGCCCCAACAGCCAGGCAAGGATGGCCAGTCCCCAGCGCACCAGCGGCGCCCACTCGGCCGGCGAGACTGACGTCCACGCCGTCCATCGCGCACGCCAGCGGTCTGCTGCATCACGAAAAATGTCGCGGACATCATCCGGCGGAGGGCGTTCACCGTACATCGGGCACCTCCTCACTCGGCAGCCCATCGACCTCCGCGGTGACCGAAAGCGCAACGGGCCTCGGTGCACGCTTGAGTTCGATACGCAATGTGAAGCGGCGAAGGGTCGGCACAGAGGCCTGAGTCGCTCCGCCGGCCCACTGACGCCTGACGGCCTCCGGGACCACGCTCGATTCGACTTCCGCGACTTTGCGCACCCATGGCAGCGTCCGCAATCGCTTCTGCGTTTCGCGCACGCGTGATTGCGTCGTTGCATAGCCCTCGACGCGCGCTTGATCCTCGCCGATTTTTACGGATGTCAATCGCACGCCGTCGGCGCACGCGCGCATGATGTCGAGCAATCGGTTTGCGACGGGCTGCCGACGCTCGATCAACGCCGCGGCCGCCCGGCGATGGGCATCCATGGCCGCCAACTCACGCCCGGCCGTCTCGAACGCAGCGATCTGCCCGCCGAGTTTCTCGCTCGCCGCACGTAGCGCCGTCACTTGCGCCTGCGTTTGCTGGCGCAGGGAGATGTCGCGAGCCATCGGCGCGAGCGATGCGAGCCCACCACACGCGGCCACGCACCCCCATATTCGCCATTGCCGCGCAAACTCGCGCTGCCGGCGCTGGGCGAGCGTGGGGAGGAAATCGAGTGGAGGAAATTGCACCTTCATTCGCACGTCACGCCCCTCATCGACATGGCACGCAACGCCAGTCCGCATGGCACGGCAAGCGCAGTCCGCTGCGCGAAAGTCTGGCGTCGTGGCCCGGACGGACGCGACGATTCGAATCGTCTCAGCGGATCGAATGGCCGCACAGGGATACCGCAGGCCGCGCCGAGCGCGTCGCAGATCGCCACGAGTTCCCCAGGACTCGCGCCTTGCGTCGCGATATGCATGACGCCTACGGCGACGGGCAGCTTGCCCGACAACTCGCGCACCACGCTTGCCAACGCGTCTGGATGGCCGCCGATACCGTCGAAACGTTCTCTGACGTCGGCCACGCAGGTGTGTCCATCGAAGACCGATAGATCGAGGTGATGCGCGTCGATTTGCAGCAACCCCATCGGTGCCCGCGGCGACGCCTGCGCGATGGCTTCGCCACCGACCGGCCATGCCCATCGGAAGGCCCGTCGCCCGGCCTCGTGCGCCGCATCGGTCGCATGCACCCGAAGTCCCGACATTTCGAGCACCGCGACGCGGCTATCGACCAGTTCCGCCTCACAGGCGTACAAACGCAGCCGATAGTTGCCCGGGTCGGCCCACGTCACGCCCACGCGATGGCGCAAGGCGGGATCGCCGTCACCGGGCAGCAGCAAGGCGGCACGGCGCTCGCACCACGCTCGCAACGCACGCGGCGGCAAATCCTCCGGACACTCGATGACCTGCGTTTTCAGTCCGTGGGCGGGCAGTGCCAGTACGAGGGTGTCGTCGCGCAGATCCTGCGCATGGGTGCCGAGTCGCTCCAACAGCTCCTCCAGCCGACGCGCGGCGGCCTCCGGTTTGACGATCGATGCGCCGCGCAATATGTCGTCCTCGAGCACGGCAGTCCCGCAGGCGTCCAGACGCAACTGCGCGGGTCCGGCCACCCGGGTCAGGCGAACGAAATGCATGCCGCCAGCGTCGAAATGAATACCGCAACCGCCGCCCCCGGCACGCGGCAACGCCGCCGCCAGTTGGCTGCCCATGTGGCGCACACCGCGCAGAACTGCTTCGATCATGACATCCTCCCGTCTCTCACCCAGTCGATGTCATCGATGCTATCCAGCGCGACGCAGCAGCCCAATCGGACCAGTCCGAATCCTCACGGCCGCCGGGCCAACGCGACGCGGTTTAGGAATCCGCGCCGGTCCTTTCTCGTCCGACTCCTATACCCCATAGGCCAGAACTCCGATTTCGGGGGGCTGCGGCGAGAGGCGTCGAGTCGTTCGTTATAATCGGTTCACTGATTTTTCCGGTTCCCCCATGGCAAGCACACCCCAAACCGAGACACCCCGCGACAAGCGCCCACCCACGCCGCGCCGCTCTCTCTGGCTGCGCATTACGCTGTGGTTCGCTGGCCTGTTCGCCGCGATGGTCGTGTGTGGCGCGCTGCTCGCGGGGTACATCCTGGTGGTGATGACGCCGCAATTGCCGTCGCTCGACACGATCGTGGACTACCGGCCGAAGATTCCGCTGCGCATCTACACCGCCGACGACATCCAGATCGGCGAGTTCGGTGAAGAGCGCCGTAATCTGGTGCGCTTCTCCGATATTCCCGACGTGATGAAGAAGGCCGTCCTCGCCATCGAGGACGACCGCTTCTATCAGCACGGCGGGGTCGACTTCATCGGCATCTTCCGCGCGGGCATCGCCAACTTCGCGCGTGGTGGATCCGCGCAAGGCGCCAGCACGATCACGATGCAAGTCGCGCGCAACTTCTTCCTCTCAAGCGAGAAGACCTACACGCGCAAGATCTATGAAGCGCTTCTCGCCTACAAGATCGAGTCGCGCCTCACGAAGGATCAGATTCTCGAGCTGTATATGAATCAGATCTATCTCGGCGAACGCGCC
The DNA here is from genome assembly GCF_000282835.1 of Pandoraea sp. B-6. Lineage (NCBI taxonomy): Bacteria > Pseudomonadati > Pseudomonadota > Betaproteobacteria > Burkholderiales > Burkholderiaceae > Pandoraea > Pandoraea sp. B-6. The sequence goes on from NZ_KB290567.1 coordinate 25,013, forward strand.
TATGGGTTCGCCAGCGCTGCGCGGGTTTATTTCGGCAAGGATCTGAAGGACATCACGCTCGCCGAGGCCGCCATGCTCGCCGGCCTGCCCAAGGCCCCTTCGGCCTATAACCCGATCGTCAATTACAAGCGCGCCCGCATCCGCCAGGAGTACATCCTCAAGCGAATGTACGACCTTGGGTACGTCTCGAAGTCCGAATACGACCAGGCCATCGCGCAGGAACTGGTGGTACGCGGGCTGGGCAGCGAGTTCAGCGTTCATGCCGGGTACGTGGCCGAAATGGTTCGCCAACTGCTCTACGCGCAGTTCAAGGACGAGATCTACACGCGCGGCTTGAACGTCTACACAACGATCAATTCGGCCGATCAGGAAGCTGCCTACGAAGCGCTGCGCGCCGGCGTCATGGCCTACGAGTTACGTCATGGCTATCGCGGGCCCGAAGCCAATATCGACCTTCCAAACGACCAGGACGAGCGCGAACAACTGATCGACGACACGCTGGTCGAGCATCCGGACAGCGGCGATATGGTCGCCGCCGTCGTGCTCTCGTCATCGCCGCAGCAGGTCAAAGCCGTGCTCCTGAACGGTGACGACGTGACCGTGACCGGCGAGGGCCTGCGCTTTGCGGCGGCGGGATTGAGCGCGAAGGCCCAGCCGAAGCAGAGGATTCGCCCGGGCTCGGTGATCCGTGTGACCCAGGATGCGAAGCACAACTGGCGGATTGTGCAGATGCCGGACATCGAAGCGGCATTCGTGTCGCTCGACCCGCAGAACGGCGCGATTCGCTCGCTCGTCGGCGGCTTCGACTTCAGCCGAAACAAGTTCAACCACGTCACGCAGGCCTGGCGTCAGCCGGGCTCCAGCTTCAAGCCGTTCATTTACTCGGCGGCGCTCGAAAAGGGCTTCGCACCGGCAACGATCATCAACGACGCACCGTTGTACTTCTCGGCGGCGCAGACAGGCGGGCAGCCGTGGGAGCCGAAGAACTACGGCGGCGGCTTCGATGGGCCGATGCCGATGCGCGTCGCGCTGATGCGCTCGCGCAACCTCGTGTCGATTCGTATCCTGCAGAGCATTACCCCGGGCTACGCACAAAAATTCATTGGACGCTTCGGCTTCGAGGCGGACAAGCACCCTGCCTATCTGCCGATGGCGCTGGGCGCGGGGATGGTCACACCACTGCAAATGGCGAGCGCCTACGCCGTGTTTGCCAATGGCGGCTTCCGCGTAAATCCGTTCATTGTGGCGCGCATCACCGATTCGAAGGGCAATGTGATCATGGAGGAAAAGCCGTCCACTGCGGGCGACGAATCGATCCGGGCCATTTCGGCGCGCAACGCGTTCATTATGGATTCGATGTTGCACGACGTTGCTACGCGCGGCACGGCCGCCAAGACCAATGTGCTCAAACGCAGTGATCTGGCAGGCAAGACGGGAACGACAAACGACTCGCACGACGCCTGGTTTGCCGGCTTTCAGTCGCAGTTGGTTGGCGTTGCCTGGATCGGCTTCGACCAGCCACGCAATCTGGGGGACCGCGAAACCGGGGGCGGTCTGGCGCTGCCGATCTGGATCGACTACATGGCCAAAGCCTTGCGTGGCGTGCCGGAATCGACGCGTGCGGTACCACCGGGGATCATTCAGGCGAATGGCGATTACTACTTTGACGACTATCCGCCGGGACGCGCGGTGAGTACCGTCGGCCTGAGCGCCGATACCGTGCCGGACGGCTCGGCGGGTTTGGGGCCGTCGGCGGGACCGCTGCCCGGTCATATGCCCGCCCAGCCGAGTCCCGCGCCGGTGGACCGTCAGGAGCGTCAGCGTATCCTGGACATGTTCAACAACAAGCCCTGAAGGGTGAATGGGCGGCGGCGCGGCAATCTCCCGGACCGCCCAGTCCGCACGGCGGCGTCGATTTCGGTGCGCCCGCCGCGCTGCAGTTTCGCTGTCATTCGGCCTGCAACGTTACCGTTTCGCCCGCCTGTTGTGACGCGAAGCGCGACAGGGCCTCAAACAGTTCGGTACCGTCGCGCGTATCGCGCCATTCGTCGCCCTTGAGACGGTAGTGGTAGCCGCCCGAACGCGCGGCCACCCAGATTTCGCTCATCGGCGTTTGCAGGTTGACGATGATCTTGCTGCCGTCTTCGAATTCGAGCGTCAGGACGTTGCCCGTTCGTTCGCAATCGATATCCACGTCGCTGTCCTCGACAGTCGCCTCGACCTGCGCCAACACAGCTTCGGCCAGCGCCAGGAATTCACTTTCCGTCATGCTAAACTCCACGGTTTGCGTCATCGTTTGCATGCCGCACCACGCGGCGATACCCCCATGACTGCACCTATTCGAACCTGCGCGATTGTAGCGTCGATTGCCCTGTTGAGCGTATTGGCCGGTTGCGGTCAGGCCGGGCCACTGTACATTCCCGCCCGCCCGGTGAAACCGACGCCGCCGCCAGGGGCCCCGCTGCCCCCGCCACCGCTCGTGCCCGAACCACAGCGAGGCCCGTCGGTGGACGTGCCGCCGGCCGCGTCGCTTCCGGCGGCGAAGCCGGAATAAGCCACGACCATCCGGAACAAGCCGAATTCAGCCGGCCGGAAGCCATCCGCCTGCGCGGCGTGCCCTAGTTGATTACCGAGTTTTCGCGATGTCCGACGCCATCTTTTCCTACCGCAACGACGTACTCCATGCAGAGGGCGTTGCACTGCCGGCCCTCGCCGAGCGTTTCGGCACGCCGCTGTATGTCTATTCGAAGGCGGCCCTGACAAGCGCCTATCAGGCTTATGCCAAGGCCTGCGAAGGCCGCAACGCCGCCGTGCACTACGCGGCCAAGGCGAACTCGAACCTCGCCGTGCTGGGCGTGTTCGCCAAGCTCGGTGCGGGTTTCGACATCGTGTCCGCCGGTGAACTCGCTCGCGTGATCGCGGCGGGCGGCGATCCGAAGCGCGCCGTGTTCTCGGGCGTCGGCAAGCACGCCGACGAAATGCGCTACGCATTGGAAAAGAACGTTTTCTGCTTCAACGTCGAATCGCGTCCCGAACTGGACAGACTCAATGATGTGGCCGGGCAAGCGGGCAAGCGCGCTCGCGTTTCGCTGCGCGTGAACCCGAACGTCGACGCCAAGACGCATCCGTACATTTCCACCGGCCTGCGCGGCAACAAGTTCGGCGTAGCCTACGAAGAAGCCTTCGACGCCTATCGCGCTGCCGCCGCCATGCCGAACCTCGAAGTCGTCGGCATCGACTGCCATATCGGCTCGCAGATCACGGAAATCTCGCCGTATCTCGACGCCACCGACAAGGTGCTCGATCTGGTCGAAAAGCTCGAAGCGGCAGGCATCTCGCTGCACCACATCGACGTGGGCGGCGGCCTGGGCATCACTTATACGGACGAAACGCCCCCCGATATCACCGCGTTCGCCACCACGCTGCTCGATCACATCGCCCAGCGCGGCCACGGGCACCGTCAAGTGCTGTTCGAGCCTGGTCGCTCGCTCGTCGGCAATGCCGGCGTCCTGCTCACGCGCGTGGAGTTCCTCAAGCATGGTGAGACGAAGAACTTCGCCATCGTCGATGCGGCGATGAACGATCTGGCGCGTCCTGCGATGTATGAGGCCTATCACGGCATCGATCCGGTCGAGCGACGTGCCGTCGACGCGGTGATTTACGACGTCGTGGGCCCCGTGTGCGAAAGCGGCGACTGGCTGGGTCGAGACCGCGCCTTGGCGATTGCGCCCGGCGATCTACTCGCCATTCGCTCGGCAGGCGCCTACGGCTTCACGATGAGTTCCAACTACAATACGCGCCCGCGCGCCGCCGAAGTCATGGTCGACGGCAACGAAGCCTACCTCGTTCGCGAACGTGAAACGGTCGAGTCGCTCTTCGCGGGCGAACGACTGCTGCCCGACCACGCCTGAGTCCGCCGTCTGCGAAGCGCCCACCACACACGGGCGCCGAGCAGGCTCGCGACCACGGTCGCGTAGACCGCCGGCTGGGCCAGATCGTTCTTGCCCGCTTTCATCCACCAGTAGTGCAGGATCGCCAGCACGGCAATCGCATAGATCAAGCGATGCAACCGCTGCCAGCGCCGCCCGCCCATGCGCCGAACCACCGCGTGCGGCGACGTCAGCGCCAACGCCACCATCAGCACGAATGCCGCGAACCCCACGGTGATGAAGGGTCGCTTGCCCGACACGTCGCGCAGGATGCTCGACCAATCGAACCACTGATCCAGCCAGACATACGTGGCGAAATGCAGCGCGCCGTAGAAGCACGCGAACAGTCCAAGCATGCGACGTAACCTCAGCAGCCAAACCATGCCCGACAAGCGTCGCATCGGCGTGATCGCGAGCGTGGCGCAAAGCATGACCAGCGTCCAGGTGCCGGTCGAACGAGTGATGAACTCGACCGGATTGGCGCCCAACCGATCCGTCATGCCATACGCAATCAGTCGCAGCCCCGGCGACAGCGCGAACAGGAACACGACCGCTTTCACCCAGGGCAGCCATAGTTGCCGGTCTTGCACCGAATGATTAGCCGCGCGCGCATCGGCACCGGCTGACGGCAAACCGCTACCGGGGGTGGGCGCCGCCGCCTCGACGGTGGCGCCAGAACCCTCGCCCGGATGACGTGGCGTGATGGACATATCGGCAAATCGACGCGGCGCGTCCGTTCAAAAGAATTTTCGCAGATCCATGCCCTGGTACAGGCTGGCCACCTGATCGCCGTAACCATTGAACATCAGCGTCTTGCGCTTGGGCGTGAAAATACCGCCGTCGCCAATGCGACGCTCGGTCGCCTGACTCCAGCGCGGATGATTGACGTTGGGATTCACGTTCGAGTAGAAGCCATACTCGTCCGGCGCCGCGCGATTCCAACTCGTCAGTGGCATTTTCTCGACGAAACGAATCGCGACGATCGATTTGGCGCTCTTGAACCCGTACTTCCATGGCACCACCATGCGCACCGGCGCGCCATTCTGGTTTGGCAGCACCTCACCGTACAATCCGAAAGTCAGCAGTGACAGCGGATGCATCGCTTCGTCCATCCGCAGTCCCTCCACATACGGCCAACTCAACACCGGATACGACAGCCCCGGCATCTGCTTCGGATCGGCAAGCGTCACAAATTCCACATACCTCGCGTTGCCCGTCGGCTGCACTCGGCGGATGAGTTCGGACAGCGAGTAGCCGACCCAGGGGATCACCATCGACCACCCCTCAACGCAGCGGTGGCGATAGACACGCTCCTCGAGCGGCGCGAGCTTGAGCAGCGCATCGATGTCGAAGACCTTCGGCTGCCGGACCTCGCCCTCGATCGCGACCTGCCACGGGTGCGGCTTGAGCGTGCTGGCGCGGCGCGACGGATCGGACTTGTCGGTGCCGAACTCGTAGAAGTTGTTGTAGGTGGTGACGTCGTTGATATCGGTCGTCTTGTCGGTGATGACGTAACGCGCGTTGCGCGCAGCCGTCAGTTTCGCCAGTCCGACGCCAGGACTGTCAACCGCGAAGGCCGACTGCTGCGGCAGCACGCCGAGGGCAGCGCCGCCCAACCCCGTCAACCCGGCACCCGACGCGCGCAGAAAGCGCCGGCGCGCGGTCACCACCTCGCGAGGCGTAATGTCGCTCGCGGGAATATCCGCCCCGCGCAGCCGCGACTGATCTTGACTCATGATGCCCCCTTCTGCCTGGCCTTTCCGGCACCGTTGCCGATTCCGCAAATTTGCGGACTCACCTGTCCATGTCAACGTTGAGACTGGCACCGAGACAGCGTCGTTCCCTCCCTCCCGGTGCGAAAAATCATACGACATGACAAAAAAAGCCGCCGGCACCCGCGTGCGGCGGCTTTCGAGTCGCGCCCGAGGCGACGACGCCCGTCAGAGTTGACCGTAGCTGTGCAGCCCCGAGAGGAACATGTTCACGCCGAGGAATGCGAACGTCGTGATCAGCAGGCCCGTCAACGACCACCAGGCCGCCACCACACCCCGCAATCCCTTCATCAGCCGCATGTGCAGCCACGCCGCGTAGTTCAGCCACACGATCAGCGCCCAGGTCTCCTTCGGATCCCAGCTCCAGTAACCGCCCCATGCGTCGGCCGCCCACAGCGCGCCGAGAATCGTCGCGATCGTGAAGAACGCGAAACCGACGGCGATCGCCTTGTACATCAGGTCATCGAGCAGTTCGAGCGACGGCAGGCGCGACGAGAAGAATCCGCTGTCGAGCGGCTTGCCGGCCAGGGCCAGACGCTTGTTTTCGCTCGACTTGAGCAGATACGCCACCGAGACCATCGCCGCAAGCGAGAACGTGCCGTAACCGATGAAATTCGCGGGCACGTGGATCTTCATCCACCAGCTCTGCAACGCCGGCACCAGCGGCTGGATCTCATAGGCACTACGCGCCACGCTGTACCAGAGATTGAAACCGACCGCCGCGCTGATCACGAGCAGCACGAACGGCCCGAGCGCGCGCGTCTCGTAGTGATGTTCGTAGTAAAGGTAGAACAGCGCCGTGATCATGCAGAAGAGCACGAACACTTCGTACAGGTTCGAAATCGGGATATGGCCGACGTCGGCGCCCACGAGATACGATTCGTACCAACGCACCATCATGCCGGTGAAGCCAAGCAGCACGGCGGCCCAGCACAGCGTCGAGCCGACGCTCGCACCGAACGGCGAGCGTGCGATCAAGCCTCCCCAGTAGAAGGTCGTCGCCAGGAAGAACAACGCACTCATCCACAGGATGGCCGACTGACTCGAAAGGAAATACTTGAGCAGGAAGGCCTGATCGGCGCGCGCCAGATCGTGGTGATACAACCCGATGCCCGAAAGGGCGAGAATCGCGATTCCGGCCATCAGCCACCGCACGGACCGCCAATGCCAGCCCAACAGCGCAAAAGCCGGCACGCAGAGCACCAGAATCGTGTGCTCGTAGTAATCCATGTAATGGCCGTAGCGATTCAGAGCAAAGCCCGCCCCGATCGCCAGCGCCAGCGCGAACAGCCAGTCGCCAACGCTGCGGCGGCGCAGCCACGAGACTTCCGAATAGTTTTGCGATAACTCCATCTGTCTCACCCTTATCGTTTTGTGACGATCTCGTCGATCTCCGCCTTCGTACGGGCGAATTCCTTTTCGAAATCCAGTGTGCGGCGCGTGGTCGACACCGCCATCAATACCGAACTGCCGCCGTCCGGCGTGTCTTTCAGCCACAGCCACAGACGCCGCTCGCGCACGTAAAACATTGAGAAGATGCCGAGTACCAGCAGCAAGCTGCCAAGATACACGATCTTCTTACCCGGCGAGCGCGTGAGCTGGAAGACGCTCGCCTGAATCTGATCGAACGAATCGAGCTGCAGGAAAACCGGGGCGTCGTACAGAAAATTGTCGGACAGTGCATTGGTTGCCGTATGCACGAAGCGCTCGTTCTCGGGCGTGGGCGTCATGGCCGGCTGCCCGGCCTGTTCTCGCGCGACCTGCCACAGTTGCCAGACGGTACCGTCGAGAATACGACGGAACATGTCGGCCGCGCTCGATTGCTGATCCTGAGGAACCTTCTCGTTGACGAACTCCGCAATCGCCTGCAGGCCGCCCTTCGTCTGGCTGGTTTTGCTTGCTGGAATGGCGCCGGCAAACAGATCCAGCTCGCGTTTGGCGCTTTCCTGCAATTGCGCTCGCAATGCCGCCGACGTTTGCGACGGCAGTGATTGAGCAGCAAACCGCCGGGCGGCTTCGGCCCGCGCCCCATCGTCCTGAAGCGCGGCGCGCAGCAGCATCCACTGCTTGACGGAGCCGTCAGCGTCCGCCGGGATGCGCAGATACTGGAACGGGCCGTCTGGCGTGTCGCGTACACCGGTCATGAAGACCCGCTCGCCATCGTCCACCAGAATCGGCAGCATATAGTTGCGGTACTCCTTCGCCTGCCCGCTGCGGTCGCGCACCTTGTACTGTACCGACGGCCCGACGTTGCGCAGATCCTTGCCCACGTCGGGGCGAGCCCCCGAGCCCAGTCGCGCGTTCAGATCGTCGCGCAACGTTTTGCGCGCCACGCCGCGCACGTCGCGCTCGCCCGCGCCATTGCTGATGTTCTCGACGTTGATCGCGCGGAAATCGCTGAACTCGACGGTGTATTCATCCTGGCCCGCGACGCCGCTGCGCAGTTGCGTCGAGCCGCCCACGTTCCCCGAAAATGCGAACGTCCGGTCGGACACGCCGTGCATGGGATACCCGGTCAACTTCAGCTTGCTGCCACCGTCCTCAAAGCTCGACTGGTAGATCGCGACGCCCTTGTAGATGAACGGCTCGTTGACCTTCACTGTCGCGTTCATCGACTTGCCGGTCTCCGGGTCGGTGACCACGATATCGCTCGCGAACAACTTGGGCATGCCGGTCGAGTAGTAATCGACGTGAAATTTCTTCAGTTCGACAGAGAATGGCAGGTCCTGCACGACCGAGCCGTCCTGGAAATTCAGAATCGCCGTGTTAGATTTGCCGCCCTCCGGCACGAACGCGTAGCCGCGAAACGCCGGGTTGTTCGGCGAGAGACGGTGTGTCTCGGGAATCTGGGCAATTACAGCGTTGCCCTGCAGCGGCGACTTGCCGAACAGCACCATCTGGAGACGAATGAGCAGATCGCTGTCGACCAGCCCGCCCAGGCAAATGATCACGATCGCACTGTGCGCGAAGATGTAGCCGACTTTGTTGATCGCGCCGGTCTTGGCCGCAACAAGCGTCGCGCCATCGCGCTCGCGCACGACGAAACGATAACTACGACGTCCGAGATAGCCCGTGAGACGCGACACGAGTTCGGTGCGCGACGCCGGGCCGGTGTATTCGGCCTTATGGCCGAAGGCCCGCAGACTGCCCTCGCGCACGTGATCTCGCCAGCTCCGGATGTCCGCGATCATCTTCGGCGCATTGCGCACGATACACAGCGTCGTCGACGCCATGAGGAAGAAAAGGATCAGCAGGAACCACCACGCGCTGTACACGGTGTACAGACCGAGCGAGCGGAAGATACCGGCCCAGAACGGACCGAACTGATTGACGTAGTTGGGGTACGGGTCGCCCTGCTTGAGCACGGTGCCAACGATGCTGGCAATCGCAAGCACGCTCAGCAGGCTGATGGCGAAACGCATCGAGCTGACCAGCTCGACGCCGTCGCGCACCCATCGCTGCGCGCCCTTGATCTGCATTCCGGAGGTACTGAGGCTCATCCTGTTTCCGACAACAAAAAAGGCGGGGACGCGTGTCTTACGCGCCCGCCACCCTGTGTATGCTAAACCAGTTCGACCCGATCGCCCTGCGGCGCCGCGGCTGGTTTCGCTATAAGTCAGCGAATATACCCCGACGTTCACATGATGTCAGGGCCGGGCCTGCCGATCAGCGCAAACCGGCGATGTAATCCGCGACTGCCTTGATTTCCTTGTCCGACAACCGCGACGCGACCGTATGCATCGGCGCGTTGTTTTTGCGAACCTCGTCGCGGAACGCCACCAACTGGGCGGCGGTGTATTCCGCCCACTGGCCTGACAGTCGAGGGTATTGCGACGGCATGCCGGCGCCTGTTGGGCCGTGGCATGAGGCGCAGGCGGGAACGCCCTTTTCGGCCAGCCCGCCGCGGTAGATCTTCTGGCCCAGCGGCACGGTGTCCTTGTCGCGCGCGGCACCCGGTTTCATGGTCTGCGAGGCGAAATAAGCGGAGACATTGCGCATGTCCTGATCGGACAGTGCGGCGACCATGCCGGCCATGATGGCGTTATTACGCACCGGCGTTTTGCCGGGCTGGGCCTTGAATTCGGTGAGTTGCTTGTAGAGATATTCGGCGTGCTGACCGGCGAGCTTCGGATACGCGCCGCCGGCGCTGTTGCCGTCTGCTGCATGGCAGGCGGCACAAACCTGACTGGCAATGGCCTGTCCCCGGTTCAGGTCGGGTTTGGCGGGCGCCTGCGCCTCGGCGGCTTGTCCAGCACCGCTCAGAAGAAAGCACGCCAGTGCCAACGGTGTTGCAGCGAGAGACTTCCACACTCCTCGGTTCATTCGCACACCTTATATCTGTTTTGTCGGGAAATCGGTCGTTCGAACTCACCGTCCGGCGCCGCGTTTCTCCTCCAACCTCACGGCGCGCGAGACGTTCGGACAAGCCTTGGCCAGGCCAAGGTTAACTTTCATATTGTACAATAAAGTCTTTCCCCGACTTTAGGGGATTTCCATGTAGAAGGCCGCAGAACGGGGCTTCCCGAGCCATCGCCGGGGGGCATCAGACCCACCGTCTTGCGTGCCCTGCGTCCGCGTTGCAGCCCGACTCCCGTGGCTGTGGCGCTCCTCGGTCTCCGTCATGTCCCTACTTCATCAAGCCCGCTTCTTCACGACCGTCAATCATCTGCGCGACCTGCCGCCCACGGCCGTGCCCGAGGTCGCCTTCGCGGGCCGCTCGAACGCGGGCAAGTCCAGCGCGCTCAACATCCTGTGCAACCAGAAGCGGCTGGCCTTCTCGAGCAAGACGCCAGGCCGTACGCAGCACATCAACTACTTCGAGATCGCGCACCTCGAGCATCTGTACGGCTATCTCGTCGATTTGCCCGGCTATGGCTACGCCGAGGTCGGCGGTGGCGTGAAGGTGCACTGGCAGCAACTCCTCGGAGACTACCTGGTGCAGCGTCCGCAATTGCGCGGCCTCGTCTTAGTGATGGACTCGCGCCGGCCGTTCACGGAACTCGATTGCGAGCTGATCGACTGGTTCATGCCGACCGGGCGCGCCATCCATGTCCTGCTGACCAAGGCAGACAAGCTGACGCGTCAGGAAGCGACGGTCGTGCTGCGTGACACGCAAAAGCGACTGGCCGCGCTACCGCGTACGGATGGCCTGCCGTCCGACGATCCGGCAACGCCGCCGCAGTTCACGGCGCAACTGTTCTCGTCGCTCAAGCGCACCGGCGTCGACGCTGCGCAGCGCGTGCTCGAAGACTGGCTCGCCATTCCGCCGCGCGACGCCGCCAAGAAGTAAGTTGGCATCAAGCGGCGGGGGAAACGGGAAGCCAGCGCGACAGATTGTCGCGGCGAGCCGCGTGGCTGCCGATGGATTGGGCGTGATAGAGATGCGCGCAACGGACAGCGCAACGTGCCCTAGGCCGAACGGATGAGTTTCCTCGAATTCGTTGGAAAGCAGGGCTGTCGGGGGATCCGACAAGACGATTCGCGCGCCCATAAAAAAACCGCCGTGTAGGCACGGCGGGTTTAAATGAGCCTTATCGTAGAACGACAGGCGCCCGCTCAGGGAGGAGAAGCGGGGGACGTCACACGCAGTGCGAACATCCGGTTGGTATGATATACCATGCGTTCGAAAGTTTCCCGCCGAGCGCCCTTTTTTGCGCGCCTTCCCGCGAATGGGATCGTTGCAGCAACGGCGACGACTGGCCGTTTTAGGGCGGTCCGCGCGACCGATTTCACCGGAATCTTCGACACGCCAATCTCCGTCCAAAGGACCGATCGCATGAGTTCCTACCCCCTGCTTCGCCCGCGCCGCATGCGACGCGATGACTTCTCGCGTCGTCTGATGCGCGAAAACCACCTGACGTGCGACGACCTGATTTATCCCGTGTTCATCCTTGAAGGCGAGAACCGCCGCGAGGCCGTCGCCTCTATGCCCGGCGTCGAACGCGTCTCGGTCGACGAACTGCTGCGCGTGGCCGACACCTGTGTCACGCTCGGCGTCCCCGTGATCTCGCTGTTCCCGAATATCGAAGCAACGCTCAAAACACCCGACGGCATCGAAGCCGCCAACCCGGACGGTCTGGTCCCGCGCGCCGTGCGCGAGCTCAAGCGCCACTTCCCGGATCTGGGTGTGTTGACGGACGTCGCCCTCGACCCGTACACGAGCCATGGTCAGGATGGCGTGCTCGACGAAAACGGTTACGTCATCAACGATGTGACGACCGGCATTCTCGTAAAGCAAGCCCTCACTCAGGCGGAAGCGGGCGTGGACATCGTCGCGCCATCCGACATGATGGACGGACGCATCGGCGCCATTCGTGAAGCACTCGAAGCCGGCGGGCACATCCACACACGGATCATGGCGTATGCGGCCAAGTACGCATCGGCCTTTTACGGGCCGTTCCGCGACGCCGTCGGGTCGGCATCGAATCTGGGCAAGGGCAACAAGATGACGTACCAGATGGATCCCGCCAACTCCGACGAAGCGTTGCGCGAAGTCGCGCTCGACATCGAGGAAGGTGCGGACATGGTGATGGTCAAGCCCGGCATGCCGTACCTGGACATCGTACGCCGCGTGAAGGACGAGTTCCGCTTCCCCACGTACGCTTACCAGGTCAGCGGCGAGTACGCGATGCTCAAGGCCGCTGCGCAAAATGGTTGGCTCGATCACGACAAGGTCATGATGGAGTCGCTGCTCGCCTTCAAACGTGCTGGCGCCGATGGCATCCTGACGTATTTCGCGCTCGACGCAGCAAGGCTGATTCGCGCGCAAGCCTAAGCCGTGTGTGGGCGCGCCACCGAATCCGTTCGCGACGATCCGCGCCCGGGTTCGGGCCGCAGCGCTCGGATTCCGGCCGCAGCGCTCAGGTGGCCGGCCCGAGGGCCTTGTCCAGGCTGCGCAGGAACTGATCCGCCGACTGTGCGCCGATCACGCGCATCCCCGTCCTCTCGTTACCGCCGCCATCGAAGAAGATGATGCCTGGCGGGCCGAACAGTCCGAAGCGCTTGAGCAACGCCTGATCGTCGGCGTTGTTGGCCGTGACGTCAGCCTGCACGAGCACCACCTGATCGAGACGGGCTTTGACACGCGGATCCGTGAAAACGGAGCGCTCCATTTCCTTGCAGCTAATACACCAGTCCGCATAGAAGTCGAACATCACCGGACGCCCTGCCGTCGCGATAACCTGATCGAGCTCTGCAACGCTGCGTACGCGCCGGAACTTGGCTCCCTTGTCCACGGGTGCGCTGGCGCTGGCGCTCCCCGAGGTGGCCACTGTCAACCCCGCGAGTGGCGCAAGCGCATCACGCGCCCCCGTTGCCGCCCCCACCAAAGCCACGGCGCCAAGAAGGGCGACGACAACGCCTAACCCCTTGAGCACGCGCCGTGCAGCGCTGACACCATCGGGCAGTCTATCGAAAACGTGCATGAACGCGGCGGCCACCAACAGCAAGGCGCCCCATCCCAACAACAGAACGGGCGTGGTCAGCAATGGCCGCACAATCCAGAGCGCAACACCGAGAAGCAGGAAGCCGAAGAAGCGTTTCACGCCGCCCATCCATGCCCCCGCACGCGGCAGCAACGCGCCGCCGCCGCCCGCGAGAAGCACAAGCGGTAATCCCATCCCAAGCGACAATGCGAAGAGCGTTGCGCCACCGAAGACCGAATCTCCCGTCTTCGCGATAAAGGCGAGCGCGGCCGCCAGCGGGGCGGTCACACATGGGCTCACGATCAGTCCCGATAGCACGCCCATCATCGCCGCGCCGACCCATTGACCCGACGCCTGCTTGCGAGCGGCGTCATCGATTCGAGCGCGCAACGCCAACGGCACCTGAATCTCGTACATGCCGAACATCGACAACGACAGGACGATCATGAGCAGCGCGAACGAGACCAGCACCCACGGCGCCTGCAGGAACGCGATCAGACCTTGCCCCAACAATCCGGCGGCCACACCAATGACGGTGTTCACCACGGACATGCCGAGCACATAGGCAATGGCCAGACGCACGGCCTTGCCTCGACTGGCTCCCTGCCCTGCGACAATCGACAGGAGAATCGGGACCATCGGCAACACACACGGCGTGAACGCCAACCCGACACCCAGCGCGAAGAAGATCGCCAATGCCAGCACGAAGCTGCCTCCGGAGAGGATCCGCTCGGCCTCGCTATAGTCGTCTCGCGCGGACACCCAGCCGCTGGCCGTGTCAGCGTTGGGGGCTGCCGACACGGATTCCGGCGACGTGACGATCTTCCCACCGCTCGACGCTTGCGCCATGCCGCCGAGCAAGGCCGGCGTTGCGGGGACCGGCGTTGATGCGGCCGTTGAACTCCCGCTATTCGCGCCGCCAATCGCGGCAGCGGAAATCTTCAACGGCTTGTCCATCGGGGGATAGCACAGCCCCTTCTCGGCGCAGCCCTGCATGGTGACGTTCAGCGTAAACGGGGCCCCCGCCCGACTCACCGGGATGCGAACGTCGATGGGCTCGTGATACACCTCCATGTCCTTGCCGAAAGTCTCGTCGCGCTTGACTTCACCCTTCGGAAACACCGGTACGCCGAGCGTGACGGCAGGATTGTCGGCTGCGAAAGCAAACCGTTCTCGATAGAGGTAGTAACCCTTGGCCACTTCGAAATGCAGCAGCACCGCACCGGGCTGCTCTGTCTTCGATACCTTGAAGGCGACATCCGGGTCGAGAAAATCGTCAGCGGCGCGGGCGCACCCGGCCCCGAGCAACAGAACCGCCGCCACCAGCAGTAATGCGACCGACCATAGCCACATGACCCGATGTCGCATCGGGCCGTGCCCATTGCGACTGCCTCGCGGGATCCCCCGTCCCACCATTGTCTGCACGTCAGACATGCAACGCCCCCCGCGTTTCATCTTCAACCCACCGCGCGTAGGCAGGCAGCGCTGCCGTGGCGGGCCACGCCACAATCTCCGGCACGTCGTAGGGATGATGTTCTTTAATGTATTGCTCCAGCGCGCTGTAACGCGCCGCCGTCGTCTTGATCATGAGCGGCACTTCCACGCTCGTCTCGCGCTTGCCTTGCCATCGATAGCTCGAACGCACCGGTGCCATTTGCTGCACGCACGCCGCCAGCCGCTCGGCCAGCATACCGTCGATGGCGGCGTTGGCGCTGGCCTCGTCGGGAAACGTCGTCGTGACGATAAGAAGGGCGTCCATGATGTGGCGTAGACCATTCGAGCGTGAGGATCGTTCACTGTACACCGACGCCGCGAAATGTGCCCAATCAGCCAGCGATTTCCAGACTGCCGAGCAGACGGGTTCAGACGACGCCTTAAAATGAAAAAAGCCAGGTCGACGACCTGGCTTTTTTTTACGGCTCACGGCCTTGAAAAGACCGTCGCGCGTGTGGCTTACTCAGCCACTTCCGGCGCTTCCGTGTCGACTTCCGGGCGGTCCAGCAGTTCGACGAACGCCATCGGTGCGTTATCGCCCACGCGGAAACCCATCTTCAGGATGCGCAGGTAGCCGCCCGGACGGTTGGCAAAGCGCGGGCCCAGTTCGTTGAACAGCTTGGTGACCATGTCACGATCGCGCAGGCGGTTGAACGCCAGACGACGGTTGGCCAGCGAATCCTTCTTACCCAGCGTGATGAGGGGCTCGACGACCTTGCGCAGTTCCTTCGCCTTCGGCAGCGTGGTCTTGATCGCTTCGTGTTGGATCAACGAGTTCGACATATTGCGCAGCATTGCCAGACGGTGGCTGCTGGTACGGTTCAGCTTACGAAGACCATGACGGTGACGCATTTCAACTTTCCTTTAAACAGAGTTTTCGACCTAGCTCTTCTATCGGTGACAACCACCGCGGGCCGGTACCTTCGCTATCGGCCGTATCGGAACATCAAGGACATTCCGACGCGCCGCACTTACGTAGCGACACGGCCGCCCCAAGGCGGCCATGTCGTTACACCTTTACTTCTCGAGACCGGCCGGCGGCCAGTTTTCGAGCTTCATGCCCAGCGTGAGGCCACGCGAGGCAAGCACTTCCTTGATCTCGTTGAGCGATTTGCGACCCAAATTCGGGGTCTTGAGCAATTCGTTCTCGGTACGCTGGATCAGGTCGCCGATGTAGTAGATGTTTTCAGCCTTCAAGCAATTGGCCGAACGCACCGTCAACTCGAGATCGTCCACCGGGCGCAGCAGGATCGGATCGATCTGCGGCGCACGCGACGGTGCTTCGCTGGCGGCTTCCGTGCCTTCCAGCGCAGCGAACACCGACAGTTGGTCGACGAGGATGCGAGCCGACAGACGGATCGCTTCTTCCGGCGACACCACACCGTTGGTTTCGATGTTCATCACGAGCTTGTCCAGGTCCGTACGCTGCTCCACGCGGGCCGATTCGACCGCGTAGCTCACACGCTTGACCGGCGAGAACGACGCATCCAGAACGATGCGGCCAATCACCTTGGCCGATTCGTCGCCGTAACGGCGCACGTTACCCGGGACATAACCACGACCCTTTTCGATCTTGATCTGTACGTCGAGCTTGCCGCCCTTGGCCAGATGCGCGATCACGTGGTCGGGATTGATCAGTTCTACATCATGCGGCACTTCGATGTCCGAAGCGCGCACCACACCTTCACCATCCTTGCGCAGCGTAACGGTGACTTCGTCACGGTTATGCAGCTTGAACACCACACCCTTCAGGTTCAACAGGAAGTTAACGACATCTTCCTGGACACCGTCGATGGTGGAATATTCGTGCACAACGCCGGCGATCGTCACTTCGGTCGGGGCATAACCGACCATCGACGACAACAGCACGCGGCGAAGCGCGTTACCCAAGGTGTGGCCGTAGCCACGTTCGAACGGCTCCATCACGACTTTGGCGTGATGCTCACCGACCGGCTCAACCGCGATGATCTTGGGCTTCAACAAACTGGTTTGCATAGGTTTCCTTTTCAATACCCTCGGCTCGTTACACCGATAAGGCTGATGCGTGACAACCTGCACGGAACGCAAAAACGCGCCGTGAGGCGCGTCAGCATACGGATATTAACGCGAATACAATTCAACGATCAGGCTTTCGTTGATGTCGCCCGCGATATCGCTACGTTCCGGCAGTGCCTTGAAAGTGCCTTCCATCTTCTTGGCGTCAACCGAAACCCAGATCGGGAAACCGACTTGCTCCGCCAGCGACAGTGCTTCTTGAATACGCACTTGCTTCTTGGCAGCGTCGCGCACAGTGATCACGTCGCCGGCCTTGACCTTGATCGACGGGATGTTGGAAACAACACCATTCAGCGAGATCGCCTTGTGGCCGACCAGCTGGCGCGCTTCAGCACGCGTCGAGCCAAAGCCCATACGGTACACGACGTTGTCGAGGCGCGACTCGAGCAGTTGCAGCAGGTTTTCACCCGTGTTGCCCTTGACGCGATCGGCTTCCGCGAAATAGCGACGGAACTGGCGCTCAAGCACGCCGTAGATACGCTTGACCTTCTGCTTTTCGCGCAGCTGGTTGCCGTAATCCGACGTGCGAGCACCCGAGGTGCGACCATGCTGACCCGGCTTGCTATCCAGCTTGCACTTGTCGGCGAGCGAGCGGCGTGCGCTCTTCAGGAAGAGGTCAGTACCTTCACGGCGGGAGAGTTTGGCCTTCGGGCCGATATAACGTGCCACGGTTGTTCCTTTATCTCAAAATCTGACGCAGCGAACTTTGTCCACTACGCAAGTCCGGTACCTGTGTACCGGACGGTGGTCTTAGAAATTGCTACGCGCACGGCCGAGACCGTGCGCGAACCCGCGATTATAGCAGGATTTGCTTCTGCGTCTTAGATGCGACGACGCTTCGGCGGACGGCAGCCGTTGTGCGGGACCGGCGTCACGTCCGAGATGGCCGTGATCTTGATACCCAGCGCGTTCAGCGC
Source organism: Pandoraea sp. B-6 (assembly GCF_000282835.1). NCBI lineage: Bacteria > Pseudomonadati > Pseudomonadota > Betaproteobacteria > Burkholderiales > Burkholderiaceae > Pandoraea > Pandoraea sp. B-6. Next base: position 42,604 of record NZ_KB290567.1, read on the forward strand.
ACGAACCGCGGATTCGCGACCCGGGCCCGGGCCCTTGATGCGAACTTCCAGGTTCTTCACACCGTATTCCAGTGCCACGCGGCCAGCCGACTCGGCAGCAACCTGGGCAGCGAACGGGGTCGACTTGCGCGAACCCTTGAAGCCCTGGCCACCCGAGGTCGCCCATGCCAGTGCGTTGCCCTGACGATCGGTGATCGTGATGATGGTGTTGTTGAACGAAGCGTGGACGTGCACGACGCCCTCGGCAACGCTCTTCTTGACCTTCTTGCGAACGCGCTGCGAAGCGGCGTTGTTCTGTTGCTTAGCCATGAGTTCCTATCCTCTGGTTACTTCTTCAGCGAGACGCCGGCCTTACGCGGGCCCTTGCGGGTACGCGCATTGGTACGGGTGCGCTGACCGCGAAGCGGCAAGCCCTTGCGGTGACGCATACCACGATAGCAGCCTAGGTCCATCAGGCGCTTGATGTTCATGGTCACTTCACGGCGCAGGTCGCCCTCGACCGTCAGTTGACCGACTTGATCACGCAGCTTTTCGAGATCAGCGTCGTCGAGGTCTTTGACCTTCTTCGAAAACGGCACACCGGCGGCGTCGCAAATCTGGCGAGCGCGCGTGCGGCCGACACCGTAAATGGCCGTCAAGCCGATTGCGGTGTGCTGGTGGTTCGGGATGTTAACCCCTGCGATACGAGCCATTCGTAATTCCCCAACTAAATAGCGTTAAAGGCCGATTAGCCCTGACGTTGCTTGTGGCGCGGATCCGAACTGCAGATCACGCGCAGCACGCCTTTGCGCTTCACAAACTTGCAATTGCGGCAGATGCACTTAACAGATGCCAAAACTTTCATGACAATTCCCTCTCTCTAATCACTTCGCCCGGAAGACGATCCGCGCACGCGACAGATCGTAGGGCGTCAACTCTACCGTCACCTTATCTCCAGGCAAGATTCGGATGTAGTGCATCCGCATCTTGCCGGAAATATGTCCGAGTACTACATGGCCATTTTCCAGCTTTACCCGGAAGGTGGCATTGGGGAGGTTTTCAACGACCTCGCCCTGCATTTGAATAACGTCGTCTTTCGACATGACCCAAGGTCAGCGAAGCGTCATGTTATTGCCGCCCTTGAAATTCGCCTTTTTGAGCAGCGACTCATACTGTTGCGACATCACATACGACTGCACTTGAGCCATGAAATCCATCGTCACCACCACGATAATCAGCAGTGAGGTTCCACCGAAGTAGAACGGGACGTTCCAACGCAACACCAGAAACTCAGGCAGCAAACACACCAGCGTGACGTAAGCCGCACCGGCCAGTGTCAGACGCGTCAGGATCTTGTCGATGTACCGCGCCGTCTGATCGCCCGGACGGATGCCCGGTACAAACGCGCCGCTCTTCTTCAGGTTGTCCGCGGTCTCTTTGCTGTTGAACACCAGTGCGGTGTAGAAGAAGCAAAAGAACACGATCGCCAAAGCGTAGAGCATCACGTAGATCGGCTGACCCGGCGACAACTTCGCGGCGAAATCCTTGAGCCAGCGCGTGCTTTCGCCTGCGCCGAACCAATTCGCGATCGTTGCCGGGAACAGGATGATCGACGATGCGAAGATCGGCGGAATCACGCCTGCCATGTTCAGCTTGAGCGGCAGGTGCGAAGCCTGGCCGCCGTACACCTTGTTGCCCACCTGACGCTTGGCGTAGTTCACGAGGATCTTGCGCTGACCTCGTTCGACAAACACGACGAAGAACGTCACGAGCACCACGAGGGCACAGATCACGATGGCCGAGAACGGACCAATCGAACCCGTGCTGACAAGCTCGAACAAACCGCCCACTGCGTTCGGCAAACCGGCCGCGATACCACCAAAGATGATGATCGAGATACCGTTACCCAGGCCGCGTTCGGTGATCTGCTCACCAAGCCACATCAGGAACATCGTGCCGGTCACAAGCGTGATCACCGTCGTCAGGCGGAACAGCATGCCCGGATCGACGACGAGCCCAGGCTCGCTCTCCAACGTCACTGCGATCGCTGCGGCTTGGAAGAGCGCGAGTAGCACCGTGAAATACCGGGTGTACTGCGTGATCTTGCGCTGTCCGGACTGACCTTCCTTGCGCAACGCTTCCAACTGCGGCGAAACCATCGCCAACAGCTGCATGATGATCGACGCCGAAATGTACGGCATGATCCCCAGCGCGAAGATCGTGAAACGCGACAACGCGCCACCCGAGAACATGTTGAACATGCCCAGGATCCCGCCCGACTGGCGCTGGAACAACTGCGCCAGCTGATCGGGGTCGATGCCCGGCACCGGGATATGCGCACCAATACGGTAGACGATCAACGCCAGCAGCAGGAAAACCAGCCGCCGGCGCAGATCCGCATACTTCGGGCCCTGCGTACCAGGCTTAGCGAGATTAGGAGACTTGGCCAATGCTGGCTCCGGGGTGACCTAACTTACTCTGCAACCGAACCGCCAGCCGCTTGAATTGCCGTGAGCGCACCTTTGGTGACGCCCAGACCCTTCACAACGACCTTGCGGGTGATCTCGCCCGAGGCGATGACCTTGGCCGACAGCGACAGCTCGCTCACCAGACCGGCCTGCTTCAGAACCAGCAGATCGATCTCGTCGACCGGCAGGTTGTTCAGGTCCGACAGGCGAACTTCGCCCACGAAACGACGCGTCAGCGACTTGAAACCACGCTTCGGCAGGCGACGTTGCAGCGGCATTTGACCGCCTTCGAAGCCAACCTTGTGGAAGCCGCCCGAACGCGACTTTTGACCCTTGTGACCACGGCCGGCGGTTTTACCCAGACCCGAACCGATGCCACGGCCAACGCGGCGCTTGGCGTGCTTGGCGCCTTCTGCCGGCTTAATCGAATTCAATTCCATTTTGCCCTCGCTCAGTCGACGATCGCCACAAGGTACGAGACCTTGTTGATCATGCCCCGCACAGCGGGCGTATCCTGCAACTCGCTGACCGAATTGATTCGACGCAGGCCCAGGCCCCTCACGGTCGCGCGATGTTCTTCACGCGTACCGATCAGGCTCTTGACCAGCTTAACTTTCACAGTTTGCTGCGACATATTGATCACCCTTAGCCGAGGATCTCTTCCACCGACTTGCCACGCTTGGCGGCGATGTCAGCAGGAGTCGATTGTTTCTTCAGGCCGTCGAGCGTGGCGCGGACCAGGTTGTACGGGTTCGTCGAGCCAAGGCTCTTCGTCACCACGTTGGTCACGCCCATCACCTCGAACACCGCACGCATCGGGCCACCGGCGATAACACCGGTACCGTCCTTCGCCGGCGACATCAGGACGCGCGAGGCGCCATGCTGGCCGAGAACGTTGTGTTGCAGGGTGCCGTTCTTCAGGGGCACCTTGAACATATTGCGGCGGGCTTGTTCCATTGCCTTTTGAACGGCAACCGGCACTTCCTTCGCCTTGCCCTTGCCCATGCCGATGCGGCCATCGCCGTCACCAACCACGGTCAACGCGGCAAAACCGAGAATACGGCCACCCTTCACAACCTTCGTGACACGGTTGACCGCGATCATCTTCTCGCGAAGGCCGTCGTCGCGTTCGTCAGCCTGAACTTTCGCTTGCATCTTTGCCATGACGGATCCTTACTTAGAACTTGAGGCCGGCTTCACGGGCAGCGTCGGCCAGAGCCTTGACGCGACCGTGATAGCGGAAGCCCGAGCGGTCGAAAGCCACGCTTTCGATGCCGGCAGCCTTCGCCTTCTCGGCGATACGACGGCCGATCAGTGCAGCGGCCGCAGCGTTGCCACCCTTGCCTTCCTTGTCGCCCAGTTCCTTGCGCACTTCGGCTTCCAGCGTCGAAGCGCTGGCCAGCACTTGCGTGCCGTCTTCCGAAAAAACTTGCGCGTAGATGTGCACGTTGGTGCGATGCACGGAAAGGCGATGCACCTTTTGAGCTGCCAGCTTGATACGAGTCTGGCGAGCACGGCGCACACGAGATTGTTTCTTGTCCATGTTTCGCACCCTTACTTCTTCTTGGTTTCCTTGAGGATCACCACCTCGTCCGCATAGCGGACGCCCTTGCCCTTGTAGGGTTCGGGCGGACGGTAACCGCGAACTTCCGCAGCCACTTGTCCGATGCGTTGCTTATCAACGCCTTTGATGATGATCTCCGTCTGCGTCGGGGTCTCGGCCTTCACGCCTTCCGGCATGGCATGCACGACATCGTGCGAGAAACCCAGCTCAAGCTTCAGGTTTGCACCTTCAGCCTTGGCGCGGTAACCCACGCCAACGAGTTGCAGTTTCTTTTCGAAACCCTTGCTCACACCGGTCACCATATTGTTGACCAGTGCACGTTCGGTGCCATACAACGCATTCGCTTCGCGGCTTTCGTCGGCCGGGGCGAAGGTGATGGTGCCGTCTTCGATCTTGACGTTCACGAGGGCATTCACACCGCGGGTCAGCGAACCCAGGGCACCCTTGATCGTCAGCACATTGCCTGCCAGCGTTGCTTCTACGCCCTTCGGCAATGCAATGGGACTCTTACCTACTCGAGACATTTCAACGCTCCTCGGTTAGGCGACGTAGCAGATGACTTCGCCGCCCACGCCGGTGGCGCGTGCCTTGCGATCAGTCATCACGCCCTTCGGGGTCGAGACGATTGCAACGCCGAGGCCATTCATGACCTGCGGGATGTCGTTGCGGCTCTTGTACACACGAAGACCGGGGCGGGACACGCGCTCGAGGCGCTCGATCACCGGACGGCCAGCGTAGTACTTCAGTGCGATGTTCAACACTGCCTTCGTTTCTTCTGCTTCAACCGCGAAGTCTTCGATGTAGCCTTCGTCCTTCAGGACTTTGGCGATCGAGACCTTCAGCTTGGAAGAGGGCATCTTCACCGATGCTTTCTCAACCATCTGAGCGTTGCGGATGCGAGTCAGCATATCGGCGATAGGATCGCTCATGCTCATGGTGCTTCTCCTATTACCAGCTTGCTTTGGTCACGCCCGGGATTTCGCCACGGAAGGCGATTTCACGGATCTTGTTACGGGCCAGGCCGAATTTGCGGAAGGTACCGCGCGGACGGCCAGTCAGGTCGCAACGATTGCGTTGACGCGTCGGATTGGCGTTACGCGGCAGCTGTTGCAGCGCCAGACGTGCTTCATAACGCTCGTCTTCCGACTTGCTGGTGTCTTCGATGGTCGCTTTGAGGGCGGCGCGCTTGGCAGAAAACTTCTGCGCCAGACGGGCGCGTTTCTTTTCGCGTTCGATAAGTGCCAGTTTAGCCACGATTACCTCAGTTACGGAACGGGAATTTGAACGCCGACAGAAGAGCCTTCGCTTCTTCGTCAGTCTTCGCGGTCGTGGTGATGCTGATATTCAGACCACGCAGCGCGTCGATTTTGTCGTACTCGATTTCGGGGAAGATGATCTGTTCCTTCACACCGATGTTGTAGTTGCCACGACCATCGAACGCACGACCCGAAATACCACGGAAGTCACGCACGCGCGGCAGAGCCACGGTGATGAAACGATCCAGGAATTCGAACATACGCTCGCCGCGCAGCGTCACCATCGTACCGATCGGGTAACCTTCGCGGATCTTGAAACCGGCAATTGCCTTGCGAGCCTTCGTCACCACCGGCTTTTGGCCGGCGATTTTCGTCAGGTCGCCAACGGCGTGCTCAATGATCTTCTTGTCAGCAACGGCTTGACCAAGGCCCATGTTCAGGGTGATCTTGGTGATGCGCGGCACTTCCATGACAGACTTGTAACCGAACTGCTTTGTCAGCTCGGCGACAACCTTGTCTTTATAGAATTCTTGCAAACGGGCCATTATCTATACTCCCTGCGACTTAGGCACCGACGACCGTACCGGTCGTCTTGAGGAAGCGGACCTTCTTGCCGTCTTCGACCTTGATGCCCACGCGCGACGGCTTGCCATTGGCATCCACCAGCGCCACGTTCGACACGTGGATCGGCATCGTCTTGTCGACCACGCCACCTTGCGTACCCTTCATCGGGTTCGGCTTGACGTGCTTTTTGGCAACGTTCACGCCCTCGACGACCAACTTGTCGCCATCAATGGCCAGGACCGTGCCACGCTTGGCCTTGTCCTTACCCGTCAGCACGATGACCTGGTCACCCTTACGAATCTTGTTCATGTGTCGGCTCCTTACAGCACTTCCGGGGCCAGCGACACGATCTTCATGAAGCGTTCGGTACGCAGTTCACGCGTAACCGGCCCGAAGATACGGGTGCCGATCGGCTCAAGCTTGGTGTTAAGCAGCACGGCGGCGTTGCCGTCGAATTTGACCAGCGAGCCGTCCTGGCGACGCACGCCCTTGGCGGTGCGCACGACCACTGCGTTATAGATTTCGCCCTTCTTGACACGACCACGCGGGGCAGCATCCTTCACGCTGACCTTGATGATGTCGCCAATGCCGGCGTAGCGACGCTTGGAGCCGCCCAGCACCTTGATGCACATCACTTCGCGCGCACCGGTGTTGTCGGCTACTTCGAGCCGGGTTTCAGTTTGAATCATGGTGTTATCTTCCCAACTTAATCCGACACATACGCATCGGTCAGTCTTGGTCCCCGTCAGCACCAAAGGGTGCCGTTTGGGTTGAGTCGTTCAAAAGTGGACAACTTTGCTACCTCGACCAGACTCGTAGAGGATACGAATCGGCTTCGGAAGCCATCCACTCCCTTGCGAAACCAAAGACCGGTTTTAGCGAAAGAAGCGGAAAGTCCGGAATTATACATCGATAATTCCGGACTTGCAAGTCAAGCCTTCGCTTCAGCGCGCTTTAGATGATGCGAGCGGCTTCCACGAGACGGGAGACCGTCCAGGCCTTGGTCTTCGACAGCGGGCGGGATTCTTGAATCTCGACCGTATCGCCTTCCTTGTACTGGTTGGTCTCATCGTGCGCGTGGTACTTCTTCGAGCGCACGATGTACTTGCCGTAGAGCGGGTGCTTCATTTGACGCTCGACCAGCACGGTAACCGTCTTGTCCATCTTGTCGCTGACAACCTTACCCACGAGGGTACGCTTCAGCGCGGTCTTAGCGGTATCGTTCATTTCTGGCTCGCCTTCTCAGTCAACACGGTACGCACACGCGCGATGTCCTTGCGCACCTTCTTCAGCTGGCTGGTGTTGCTCAGCTGTTGGGTGCCCGCTTGCATGCGAAGACCGAATTGGGCCTTCAGCAGATCCGACAGTTCCTTGTTCAGGCCGTCGAGATCCTTGGCACGAAGTTCGGATGCTTTCATTTCAAATTCTCCCCTCAGGCGCCAAGGCGACGTACGAAGAACGTCGTCTGAATCGGCAGCTTGGCAGCAGCCAGGCGGAACGCCTCGCGCGCCAACGCTTCATCCACACCGTCCATTTCGTACAGCATCTTGCCCGGTTGAATCTCGGCGACGTAGTACTCCGGGTTACCCTTACCGTTACCCATACGCACTTCTGCCGGCTTTTGCGAGATCGGCTTGTCCGGGAAGATACGGATCCAGATACGACCACCGCGCTTGATGTGGCGAGTCATGGCACGACGCGCGGCTTCGATTTGACGAGCCGTCAGACGTCCACGACCGACCGCCTTCAGACCGAATTCGCCGAACGACACTTCGTTACCACGCGTGGCAACGCCAGTGTTACGGCCCTTCTGCTCTTTGCGATACTTTCTGCGTTTCGGTTGCAGCATGATTATTCTCCAGTCTTGGCGTCGCCTTCAGGCTTGCCAGCCGGGCGTCGTGCACCACCGCGCTTCGCGCCGGCCTTATCGCCAGCATCGTCACGACGGGGGCGACGGTCGCCGCCCGGACGCGCGTTGCGGCGCGGACGCTTGTCTTCGGCCGGCTCTTCAGCCACCGGAGCGTCGTTGCGGCCCAGCGTGTCACCCTTGTACACCCACACCTTGATACCGATGATGCCGTACGTCGTCTTCGCTTCCGAAGTTGCGTAGTCGATGTCGGCACGCAGCGTGTGCAGGGGCACACGGCCTTCGCGATACCACTCGGTACGGGCGATTTCGATACCGTTCAAACGGCCCGCGCTCATGATCTTGATGCCTTGGGCACCCAGACGCATCGCGTTCTGCATCGCACGCTTCATGGCGCGACGGAACATGATACGGCGCTCGAGCTGCTGAGCGATCGAATCGGCGATGAGCTGCGCATCGGTTTCCGGCTTGCGGATTTCCTCGATGTTCACGTGCACGGGCACGCCCATGCGCTTCTGCAGCTCGGCCTTGAGGATTTCGATGTCCTCGCCCTTCTTGCCGATCACAACACCCGGACGCGAGCTGAAAATCGTAATGCGAGCATTACGTGCCGGGCGCTCGATGATGACGCGGCCGACCGAAGCGTTCTTCAGCTTCTTCTTCAGATATTCGCGAACGCCGATGTCTTCCTTCAACATCTGCGCGAAGTTCTGGTTGTTGGCGTACCAACGCGAAGCCCAGTTACGACTGACCGCCAGACGGAAGCCAGTCGGATGAATTTTCTGTCCCATCGTGACCCCTTAGTTGCCCAGCGTCACAGTGATGTGACAGGTTTGCTTCTCGATGCGGTTACCACGGCCCTTAGCACGCGCGGTGAAACGCTTGAGCGAGGTCGCCTTGTCGACGAAAATGCCCTTGACGCGCAGTTCGTCGATGTCAGCACCTTCATTGTGCTCGGCGTTGGCGATAGCCGACTCGAGCACCTTCTTGATGATGACCGCGGCCTTCTTCGGCGAGAAGGTCAGGACATTGAGTGCACGCTCCAGCGGCAGTCCACGGATCTGGTCAGCGACCAGACGCGTTTTTTGCGCTGAGATACGAGCATCGCGATGAATTGCTTTAACTTCCATGGTCGGCCCCTTATTTCTTCGCCTTCTTGTCGGCCGCATGGCCCTTGAAGGTACGGGTGAGAGCGAACTCACCCAGCTTGTGGCCGACCATGTTTTCCGTCACGTACACCGGCACGTGTTGACGGCCGTTATGCACAGCGATCGTCAGGCCGATGAAATCGGGCAGGACGGTCGAACGACGCGACCAGGTCTTGATCGGCTTTTTGTCACGCGATGCAGCCGCCGCTTCCACTTTTTTCAGCAGGTGAGCGTCGCAAAACGGACCTTTTTTAACAGAACGAGTCATTTGCTAGCTCCAATTAACGCTTCTTGCGACGCTGAACGATCATGCTGTCGGTGCGCTTGGTCGAACGGGTACGCTTACCCTTGGTATGCTGACCCCACGGGCTGACCGGATGACGACCCGCCGCCGTACGACCTTCACCACCACCGTGCGGGTGATCCACCGGGTTCATCGCCACACCGCGAACGGTCGGGCGAATACCGCGCCAACGCTTTGCACCGGCCTTGCCCAATTGGCGCAGGCTATGCTCTTCGTTACCGACTTCACCGATGGTCGCGCGGCACTCGATGTGCACGCGACGCACTTCACCCGAACGCAGACGCACTTGAGCGTACGTGCCTTCGCGAGCCAGCAGCATGGCCGACGTGCCGGCGGCACGGGCGATTTGCGCACCCTTGCCCGGCAGAAGTTCGATGCCGTGAATCGTCGTACCGACCGGGATGTTACGGATCGGCAGGGTGTTACCCGATTTGATCGGGGCTTCCGAGCCGCTCACCACTTGCTGGCCGACGGTCATGCCCTTCGGTGCAAGGATGTAACGACGCTCGCCGTCGGCGTAGCACAGCAGAGCAATGTTCGCGCTGCGGTTCGGATCGTATTCCAGACGCTCAACCTTCGCCGTGATGCCGTCCTTGTTGCGACGGAAATCGACGATACGGTAGTGTTGCTTGTGACCGCCACCCATATGACGGGTGGTGATGTGACCGTTGTTGTTACGGCCAGCGGTCTTGCTCTTGGTATCGAGCAGCGGGGCGAACGGCTTGCCCTTGTGCAGATCCTTGTTGACGACCTTGACCAGCGAACGGCGGCCCGGCGACGTCGGTTTCGTTTTGACGAGTGCCATGATTACTTGGCCTCCGCTTCAAAATTGATTTCCTGACCCGGCTTCAGGCTCACGTAGGCCTTCTTTTCATGGTCGCGACGACCCATGAAGCGGCCAAAGCGCTTTTGCTTGCCCTTGCGGTTCAGAATCTGCACCGACTCGACTTCCACCTTGAAGAGAAGCTCAACCGCAGCCTTCACTTCTTGCTTGTTCGCGTCGCGTGCGACTTGGAACACCACTTGTTCGTTCTTGTCAGCCACCAGCGTCGCCTTTTCGGAGATCACCGGCGAGAGCAGGACCTGGTACAGACGATGGTCATTTTTACGCACGTCGCTCATGACAGCATCTCCTCAATCTTGGCGATCGCGCCCTTCGTCACCAGCACCGTCTTGAAGTAGATGAGCGACAGCGGGTCGGCGAAACGCGGCTCGGTGACGGCAACGTGAGCCAGATTGCGCGAGGCCAGGAACAGGTTCTCGTCCACGCTATCCGTGATCAGCAGCACCGACTCAAGACCCATGGCCTTGATCTTTTCAGCGAGCAGTTTGGTCTTCGGCGCATCCAGCTTGATGTCCTCGACCACCGACAGACGACCTTCACGGGCGAGCTGCGACAGAATCGAGCACACACCCGCGCGGTACATCTTCTTGTTGACCTTGTGGGTGAAGTTCTCTTCCGGCGAATTCGGGAAGATACGGCCACCGCCGCGCCACAACGGGCTCGACGACATACCGGCACGAGCACGACCCGTACCCTTCTGACGCCACGGCTTCTTGGTCGTGTGCTTGACCTGTTCACGGTCTTTCTGCGCACGATTGCCGCTGCGGGCGTTGGCTTGGTAAGCCACCACAACCTGATGGATCAGCGCTTCGTTGTAGTCACGGCCGAACACGACGTCCGACGCGTTGACCGCTGCGCCTTCCTGACCTTGCTCATTCAGGAGCTTCAGTTCCATTGTTACGCTCCCTTCGCGAGTTTGGCCTTGACAGCCGTGGTCACGAAAACCTTGCCTTCGTTGGCGCCCGGAACGGCACCCTTCACGAAGATCAGGCCACGTTCAGCGTCAATGCGCGCGATTTCGAGATTCTGCACCGTCGTGGTGACATCGCCCAGATGACCCGTCATGCGCTTACCCGGGAACACACGGCCCGGATCCTGCGCCATACCGATCGAACCCGGCACGTTGTGCGAACGCGAGTTACCGTGCGAAGCGCGGCCCGAAGCGAAGTTGTAGCGCTTGATGGTACCGGCGTAGCCCTTACCGATCGACACGCCTTGCACGTCGACCTTCTGGCCCACTTGGAAGAGATCGACGCCAACGGCTGCGCCCGGCTGCAGTTCAGCAGCTTTGGCAGCTTCGACGCGGAATTCCTTGAGGATTTCACCGGCTTCGACACCCGCTTTCGCGTAGTGGCCGGCGGCGGCTTTGGTCACGCGCGTGGCGCGACGGTTACCGAAAGTGACTTGAACGGCCGTGTAGCCGTCCGTTTCATCCGTCTTGATTTGCGTCACACGGTTGTTAGACACGTCGAGCACGGTGACGGGAATCGAATCGCCGTCGTCCGTGAAAATACGCGTCATGCCAACCTTGCGACCGACAAGGCCAAGGCTCATGATTTTCTCCATTCCCGACTGCGATTGGCCGGGGCTAAATGATAAAAGGATGGTCCACGGACGTGGGCCATCTTTTAAAAACTACACTTGAGCCCGCCATTATAGACGAGCTTTTATCGCTTGACAAGTGTTGCTAATTCGCATAACAAAAGCCCCGCCGAGTCAGTATTGGCGGGGCTTTCCAGCGCAAAGTCGCGCTCAAGCCTTACTGCAGCTTGATCTCGACGTCGACGCCAGCCGGCAGGTCCAGCTTCATCAGTGCGTCAACGGTCTTGTCCGTCGGATCGACGATGTCCATCAGGCGCTGGTGCGTGCGGATTTCGAGCTGGTCGCGCGAGGTCTTGTTGACGTGCGGCGAACGCAGGATGTCGAAACGCTCGATGCGCGTCGGCAGGGGCACCGGGCCCTTGACGATCGCGCCGGTGCGCTTGGCGGTTTCAACGATCTCGGCGGCCGACTGGTCGATCAGGCGGTAATCGAAAGCCTTCAGGCGGATGCGGATTTTTTGGTTCGGCATGTCAATTCTCCAAAGAGCATGGCAGCCCTCGTTCGGGTGCCGGGTAAATCACAAAGAGCAAACACAGCTTCGGTGACGGGAGCGCCAAGGCCCCCGTCATCCGTCAATCCGTCATTAGTCTTCGATCTTCGCAACCACGCCGGCGCCGACAGTACGGCCACCTTCGCGAATTGCAAAACGCAGACCTTCTTCCATGGCGATCGGCTGGATCAGGTCAACCTTGATCGACACGTTGTCGCCCGGCATCACCATTTCCTTGCCTTCCGGCAGGGAGATCGAGCCCGTCACGTCCGTCGTACGGAAGTAGAACTGCGGACGGTAGTTGTTGAAGAACGGGGTGTGACGACCACCTTCGTCCTTCGACAGGATGTAGACCTCGCCCGAGAACTTGCGGTGCGGCTTGATCGAACCCGGCTTGGCCAGAACCTGACCACGCTGGACGTCTTCACGCTTCGTGCCGCGCAACAGAATACCGACGTTATCGCCTGCCTGACCTTGGTCGAGCAGCTTGCGGAACATTTCGACGCCCGTGCAGGTCGTCTTGTCGATCTTCGGCTTGTCGCCGTCCATGGCGATACCGACGATTTCGATTTCT
>NZ_KB290568.1:0-296 GCF_000282835.1 Pandoraea sp. B-6
CACGTGATCCGGGCAGCGCGGCGCGCGCGCGTTGGGTCCGCCGACCGGCCCGCCCATTGCCACCCATGGTGCGCTCATGACGGGCGCGGGCAGCAATCGCATCGGCGCGCCGCCGGCCGTGTGCGTGATACCGCGTCCGAAGTGCACCCCCTCGCCCTGACACAACGGCCGGGACATCGGCAATACCGGACAGAAGTCGACGGACAGCGCGCCGGAGAACGTATCGTTACCCGCCTGCGCAAGCATCGCATAGGCGAACGTGCCGCCCACGCCGTCGCCGACGAGAATGGGCGGCG
>NZ_KB290568.1:444-3338 GCF_000282835.1 Pandoraea sp. B-6
GCCATCCGTTCGGCGCGCGGCGTCCAGCCGTCGTCGTCGGAGAAAAAGAGCACCGTCGCATTCGGCGCCCCTTCCGGACGGAAGATGGGCACGTTCTCGAAGCGGCCATGCGTCAGGATCTCCGGGGCTTGCGCGGGTGCCGGCGTCTGGGCCAGTACGGCGACGGACGTCATCATCACCGCCCCTGTCGCGGCACTCGCCGCGACGCGGCGGACCCAGCGCGGCGCGCCCTCGCCGCGCCCGCGCTTGCGCGATCTCGCCTGCCCATCGTCCGCCTTGTCGTGCTTCGCCATCGTGTGACCTGTCATTTCGTCATGATTCCTTTCCATCCGCCGCCCACCAGCGACGCCACGTCGGCCAGCGTGAGCATCGGTGCGATACCGCCCGGCGTCATCAGATAACGCGCCTCCCATTGCGGATCGAATTTGTCCTTGAAGCTGCGCAGCCCGCGGAAGTTGTAAAAGCGAGCACCGTGCGCGAACATCATGCGGCCGAAGCGATGCCAGCGGGGCGCAAGCTGATGCGTCTCCATGCCCGACATCGGGGCCATTCCCAGACCGAAACGCTGATAGCCCTGCGATTTGAAGTGCAGCATCAGCTTCGCGAACAGGAAGTCCATCGTGCCGGGGGGAGCGTCCGGCACCTGCCGCATCAGATCGATGCTCGCTTCGATGCGCTGGACGTCGGGGCACATCAACGTGGCAAACGCGACGAGGCGCGTCTCGCGGCGCACAAGCGCCACGGGTTGGCGCGCCACGTACGCGTCGGTAAACGCGCCCAACGAGAAACCCTTCTCGCGCGTATGTTGGCGCGCAAGCCACGCGTCCGATACGCGCCGCATTTCCGCGAGATGCGGCGCGACGTCTTCCGCCGCCACAATCTCCAGCGTCAACCCTTCGCGTTCACCGCGCGCCACCCCATGCCGCAGATTGGCGCGACGCGCGCCTTGCAGCCCGAACTCCGGCAGCGAGACGAACGCTTCCTCGCCGAGCTTGAAGGCCCGCAGTCCCGCGTCGATATAGAGCGGCAGCGCCTGCGGGCGGGTCTTGTAGAACGCCGCGCGTCCGCCGTGCGCATCGGCCAGCTCGATGAAGCGCCAAATCAGTTCGGGCCACTCCTTCTGGTCGCCCACCGGATCCGAGAGCGACACCCACGAACGGCGATGCTTTGCGTACATGATGAAAGCGTTGCCAGACGGCGAGAACAGGAAGCTCTTGTCGCCCATCAGCGCCAGACAGGCGTCGGCGGCCGGTTGCTTGCGGATGACGGCGCGCGCGCGCGCCAGTTCCTCCTCGCTCGCGGGCACGATCGCGCCGGCGGACTGACGCAGCAATTGCCACAAGGACAGCCCGAGTCCGATCACGGCCACGACCATCAACGCGCGCATGGAACGCGGAGCATCGCCGTCGAACGTGAACTGCCACCAAAGCTGATTTGCGTATTCGACGCGCCGGTACGCCATGAACATCAGCCAGGTACAGGCCCCGAGCACCGAGAGCACGGCAATGATCCAGCCCGGCTCGAACGTTTGCGTGAAAAGCGACGAGCGCCGGTCGAACTGTTCGCGCGAGACGAGCAGCAGCGTCGCCAGCATGGCCAATACGAAGCACTCCGACACGGCAATGCCCTTGGGAATCGCGAGGACGGCAGCGATGATCGTCAGGCCGAGCGAGCCCCACCAGGCCGCATCAAGCCGGTGCAGCAGACCTCGCGCGAGGAACAGCATGGCCAGCCCCGCCACACTGCCGAGCAAGTGCGACACTTCAACGAGGAACAGCGGCACGTGGTGGCGAAGGAAGTCTTCCGCGTCGCGCGTGGCGGGCGTCACACCGGAGATCAGCAACATGACCCCGGCAACGAGCGTGAGCGCCGCCAACAGGCCGGGGAAGAGCCGCACGGCCGCCCGGCCGATCGGCGCCGCCGGGCCCTGGCGCAACTCGAACCCGGCGAGCAGACAGGCGGCAAGCATCAGCGGCAGCAGATAGTAAATACCGCGATAGAGCACCAGCGCCCCCGCCACCTGACTGATCGGTGCGTGCCCGTTGGTCGCGAGCAGAATCACCGCTTCGAACACCCCCACGCCGCCCGGCACGTGGCTGAGTACGCCAAGCGCCATGGCAATGGCATAGAAGACGACGAAGGTCGGCAGATCCACCACGTTGGCGGGCAGCAAACACCACAAGGCGGCGGCCGCCATGCCCAGATCGGCGGCCGAGATCAGCAACTGGCGCACCGCGACCCGCAGCGGCGGCAGCGGGATCGGCCAGCGGTTGAGCAAGCGCACCGTGCGCTTGCGCGCGCACAGTACCAGAAACGCGGCGGCGCCGGCCAGCAGCAGCAAGGCGAGCATCTGCAACACCCACGCCGGAATCGGCACCAGCGCCGAGACGCGCGACGCACCCCACAACATGCCGAGCGAACCGAACACGGTCATGCCGAGACCGAACGCGCCGGCGTTGAACGCTACCGCCTGCGCCACCTTCGATGCATCGACGCCCGCGGCGGCGTACATCCGCATTCGCACCGTGCCGCCGGTGAGCACCCCCAGACCGACGGAGTTTCCGAGCGCGTAGGCGATGAACGAGGTGAGCACGACCGTCGAGCGCTTGACCTTCGCCCCGGCGAAGCCAAGGCCTGAGATGTCGTAACCGGTGAGGGCCGCGTAACTCGCCAGGGTTGCCAGCATGGCAAGCGCCAGACGCGTCACGGGGGTGTTGTGTATCTCGGCAACGATGTCGTCGTAATGCACGTGACGCAGCATGTGATGCAACGCGTCGAAGACAAAGAGGCCGAGCAGAACGACGCCGGCCGCGATCAGCCACGGCCGGGCCGCGGTCCACGGCACGCGCCGGAGCCAGCGCAGGGGCGCGGGCAACGCAAACCAGGCGGCTTCG
>NZ_AKXS01000311.1:0-81936 GCF_000282835.1 Pandoraea sp. B-6
CGGTTAAGCGGGGGGAGGTCAGCATAAGAGCATGAAAACAAAGCTCTTTTTCGGCTTCATTTTACCTCTACCTTTCTTCTACTTTATCTCTAACAGGGTCGATTGTGGACAACCCCGCCTCAGCCCGCAGCTTGTCTAATTTCGTTACAAGGTCCTCTGCTCGCAAGTGCGTGTAGCGCCGCAACATCTGCATAGACTTATGGCCGCTAATCGCAGCCACCTCTTGGTCACTCAAACCGAATTCGACGAGCCGGCTCACCGCTTCATGGCGGAGGTCGTGAAATCGAAAGTCGGAGCACCCGGCAGAGCTCTTGATCTGCATCCACACCTTATTGAAGTTGTAGGGGCGACGTACGCCGTCCTTCCCCGGCTCGCCAAAAAAGATGAGATCAACCCCCTTCGGCCGTAACGGATTGCCAAGTGCAGCCTCGAATAGCGCCGTAGCTTCTGTCGTCAGAGGAATCGTCCGAGGCATCGTGTTCTTCGTCTCGACCAGACGCACCAGGCGCCGTCCAACGTCGACCTGACCGCATCGAAGCGTAACGATTTCCGACGATCGCATCCCAGTCTCCAATGCGATACGAACGATCCAACCGAGCATTGGGTTCGAATGGCCGTCCACCGCACTTAGCAGACGAGCTGACTCGTCGTTATCTAGTCGCCGATTTCTCCCCGGACCCGGCGACGGGCGCCGAACGTTCACCACCGGATTACTCCCCAGCCCCAGTCCCCACTCCTTGAGCGCAACGGTAAAAAGGTGGCCAAGCAACGCTAGCTCAAGACGAACGGTATTAGTCGCTCTGGGGACCGGATTTCCTTGAGAATCTACGCGCCCCTCTCCCGCCAAGCGCCTATCTCGATACTGAGCGACCATATCGGGCGTTATAGCGGCGAGAGAATACTTGCCGAAGAATGCGATCAACGGGATGGATCGTTTGCGCTCACCTGCTTGAGTCTGCGGTCTTTTCGTTGGAGTCACATCAGCCAAATAGCGCGCCATGGCTTTTTCAAACGTCAGGCGCTCAGATGGCGCACGTTGCACGTACAGCCCCCGGACCATTTCGTCCTCTGTGCGTCGAGCCCAGTCCTCAGCGTCCTTTTTCAGTCGGAAGGTCTTCGCGTTGGTCGGAAAACCGGCCTTTCGAATGACGGCTTTCCAGGTGCCAGATGCTGTCTTGACGATCGTTGCCATGGGTACTCGGACGTGTGCTCGAATTCCCTCACTGTACTGAAAGTGTACCGAAGAGGCAATTTAGCCCTTTGCCGCACCGCTACCGACGCTCTCTCGACATCTAAAAACCGCGGACGCCTAGAGAAAAACATCTACGCAAATCATTGATTTAAAAACAAAAAGCCCCTGACGTCACCGTCAGGGGCTTTTTTACTTCTTTGGTAGGCCGTGCTGGGTTCGAACCAGCGACCAAGGGATTATGAGTCCCCTGCTCTAACCACTGAGCTAACGGCCCTCAACTACCGGCGCTCGCTCAGCCGCAATCAATTGCCTTCGAGGAACGACTTGAGCTTGTCGGAACGGCTCGGGTGACGCAGCTTGCGCAGCGCCTTGGCCTCAATCTGACGAATACGCTCACGCGTCACGTCAAATTGCTTGCCCACTTCCTCGAGCGTATGGTCCGTGCTCATCTCAATGCCAAAACGCATGCGCAACACCTTGGCCTCGCGCGGCGTCAGCGAATCAAGCACGTCCTTCACGACGTCGCGCATACTACCATGCAACGCGGCGTCTGCAGGGGCTACCGTGCCCGTATCTTCGATGAAATCGCCCAGATGCGAATCGTCGTCGTCACCGATCGGCGTTTCCATGGAGATCGGCTCCTTCGCGATCTTCATGATCTTGCGGATCTTGTCCTCCGGCATCTCCATCTTCTCGGCCAGCGTCGCCGGATCCGGCTCGACACCGGTCTCCTGCAGAATCTGACGCGAAATCCGGTTCATCTTGTTGATCGTCTCGATCATGTGCACCGGAATACGGATGGTACGTGCCTGGTCCGCGATCGAACGCGTGATGGCCTGACGAATCCACCATGTCGCATACGTCGAGAACTTGTAACCACGACGGTATTCGAACTTGTCCACCGCCTTCATCAGGCCGATGTTGCCTTCCTGAATCAGATCCAGGAACTGCAGGCCACGGTTCGTGTACTTCTTCGCAATCGAAATCACCAGACGCAAGTTCGCTTCGGTCATCTCGCGCTTGGCCTTGCGTGCACGGCGCTCGCCTTCCGACATCTTGCGATTGACGTCCTTCAACTCGGTAAGCGGCAACACCACGCGCGCCTGCAAGTCGATCAGTTTCTGCTGCAATTCACGCACCGCCGGGACGTTACGCTCAACCACCGAGCTGTACGCCTTGTTGTCCGCCACGACCGTGTAGATCCAGTCGAGATTGGTTTCGTTGCCCGGGAAACGCGACACGAAATCTGCACGCGGCATGCCGCACTTGTCGACCACGATATTCAGGATCGCGCGCTCGATGTTGCGCACTTCATCGACTTGCGAACGCAACGTGTCGCACAGACGCTCAACCGTGCGCGCCGTGAAGCGGATCGTCATCAGTTCCGCCTGGATCGACTCACCCGCCTTCACGTACGACTTCGACTGGTAGCCTTCCTTCTCGAACGCACGACGCATCTTGCCAAACCAGTCGGCGATCTCGGCGAACTTGGCCAACGCGTCACGCTTGAGCTGCTCGACCTGCGCGGCCGAAGCCCCGCCGCCGCTGCTGTCGTCGTCCTCGTCAGCCGCTTCTTCTGCTTCTTCCTCTTCCGCTTCCGCATCGGCGTCGAAGTCTTCGTCTTCCGCAGCCGCTGCCGCCGCTGCCGCAACCGCCTCGGCATTCGGATCGATCAGGCCGTCGACCACCTCGTCGATGCGCATTTCTTCACGCTCGACCTTCTCGGCCATCGCCAGAATTTCGGCAATCGTCGTCGGGCACGCGGAAATCGCCTGCACCATGTGCTTCAGGCCTTCCTCGATCCGCTTGGCGATCTCGATTTCGCCCTCGCGCGTCAGCAACTCGACCGTGCCCATCTCGCGCATGTACATACGCACCGGATCGGTCGTGCGGCCAAACTCGGAGTCGACCGTCGACAGGGCCGCTTCCGCTTGCTCCTCGACTTCGTCGTCCGTTGCGGCGTTCGGCGCATTGTCGTTGAGCAACAGCGTTTCGGCATCGGGTGCCTGCTCGTACACGGCAACGCCCATGTCGTTAAACGTAGCGATCACGCCTTCCAGCGCGTCGCCCTCCACCACGTCGTCGGGCAGGTGGTCGTTGATCTCTGCAAAGGTCAGGAAACCTCGTTCCTTACCCAGCTTGATCAGTGCCCGCAGCTTGCCACGACGTTCCTCAAGTTCCTCGGCCGTACCGGGCTGGTGCGAGGAAAATGCGTCCTTGAGCAGTGCTTTCTCTTTTGCCCGGCGATCACGCGCCTTCTGCTTTTCCACTTTGGTCTGATCTTCGTTCACGGGTTGATCACTAGTATCCGCTGCGACGCTCTGCGCCACCGAGGCGGCGGTCTTCGCGGCCTTGCCGCGCGTCCTGGGGACGAGCGGCTCGCTTGCTGCCGACACGACCTCCACAGCCTCGGGTTTGCTGGAAGCCCCTGTCTTGCGTGGGGCTTGCGTCGCAGGTTTACTGCGGCCCGCCAGGGTCGATGCCTTGGCGGTAGTTGCGCTCTTGGCGCTTTTTTCAGCGGGTTGTCGGGCCTGCGGTTTCCCGCCGGCCGTCGCCTTCACGGTCGTTGCCGCCTTCGTCGCCCTGACGGGCAGCTCGGACTTCACCGTCGGCCTGGCTGCCTTCGCAGCCCCCACCGTAGCGGCGGTCGCACTCTTGCGCTTGGTGACATCGGTCACCTTCGCAGCCGTCTTGCCGGTCGTCTTCGATGCGCCGGCGGCTGCCTTTACTTGCGTGGTACGTTTCGCCGAACTTGCCTGGCTGGCCGTTTTCTTCGTGGCTCGACCCACCGCATCGGCTTTCACGGCAACGCCAGCTTTTGCAGAACGAGACGCCCCCCTCCCACCGGATGCCGCCGCCGCGCTGGTCGCGCGCTTTGCCTTCGGTGCAGGGATAACCGTCTTTTTTCCGCTGGTCGTTGTCATCTTTGCCATAGCGATCTCGCTTGCCAGAAAACAGCCCACTGAAAACCTTCCATTGTAGCACGCGGGCTTACCTCAACTTCGCGTGCCTCCTGTGCCGGCCGGAGCCAGCAGCCGCTTCAATTCGTCGCGTTGCCGCGACAGCGCTTGAGCGTGGCGCAATTCATCGGACGTCAGCGACGTCCGCTTGAAAATCGTCTCCAGGGCGTCGCACAGACCGTCGTACTGCAAGCGCCGAATCGCGCTTCTCAGTTCCGCAAGCCGCAGCGCGATCTGCTCCTCCCGACGCTCGACCTGGGTCTCATCCTCCGGGTCGAACAACAACAGGTCACGGGCATTCTCTTCGAACGAGAGAATTTCGCGAAGAATGTCGTCGAAACTCGCCCAGTTCGGCGACACCCGCAGCCGATCCGACATGAAACGAAAGTCAGCCTGCGCCCCCATTTCGCGGCAATGCGCCAGCACTTCCGAGAAAATCTCGGCGTGATGGGGCCCTTCCTGCAAAATCTTGACCTCTTCTTCGGTTAATTCATTCCCTAGTGCCGGAAACATGAGCAAGTTCTGCAGCGCCCGATGCTCGGTTCCCACTACGCGGCGCTTCTCGCGCTTGGCCGGCGCCTTATCCCATGTGTTCTGACGGCGTGCCGCGCCGATCGACAACTCGCACAACCCGGCCACTTCTTCGACCGAACTTTCCACCCGCTCGGCCAGTGCATGCAGGATCTGCCCTCGCAACGCGTTTGCCGGCATCTGCTGCAACAACGGCTTCGCCTCAAACAGCGCACGCGCCCGCCCTTCGGGCTGATGCATCTCCTTACCTGCCGTCACCTCCCCGATCAGGAACTGCGACAGCGGCATGGCGCGCGATACCTCATCGGCAAACGCGTCAGCGCCGTGCTCACGCACATAGCTGTCCGGATCGTGCTCGCTCGGCAAGAACAGGAACTTGAAGCTCCGGTTGTCGTCCGCATGCGGCAAACATGCCTCGAGCGCTCGGCGGGCCGCCCGCCGGCCGGCCGCGTCGCCGTCAAAGCTGAACACCACCGTCTCGGTCTGGCGCAACAGCTTCTGCACGTGCATCGGCGTGCAGGCAGTGCCCAACGTGGCCACCGCCTGTGGAAAGCCGAGCTGCGCCAGCGCCACCACGTCCATATACCCTTCGACCACGAGCACATAGCCCGCGTCGCGAATCCCCGTGCGCGCCTCGAACAGCCCATACAGTTCGCTGCCCTTGCTGAACAGCGGCGTCTCGGGCGAATTCAGATACTTGGGCTCGCCCTTGTCCAGCACACGTCCGCCGAACGCGATCACCTGCCCTTTCGTGTTTCGGATCGGGAACATGATCCGGTCGCGAAAACGGTCATAACGACGCTTCGTGCTGCCCGCCTCGCCCTTCTCGCTCTCGATGACGAGACCCGCGTCGAGCAACTGATCGTCGCGATAGTCCTGAAACGCCGCGTCGAGGTTCTGCCACCCATCGGGGGCGTAGCCGAGTCCAAAATGCGCGGCGATTTCGCCCGTCAATCCTCGTCGCTTCAAATATTCGATGGCGGTCGGCGCACTACGCAATTGCTTGCGGTAGTAGTCGCAGGCACGCGTCATGACGTCGACCAGGCCAAGCGTTTGCGCACGCTGCGCGGCAGGTGCCGGCGCGCCCGGCAACGGCGCCTCACGCGGCACATCCAGCCCAACATTGCGGGCCAAGTCCTCGACAGCTTCGACAAATCCGAGTCCGGCATGCTCCATCAGGAAGCTGATCGCGCTGCCGTGCGCGCCACACCCGAAGCAGTGATAGAACTGCTTGGTGGGACTTACGGTAAATGAGGGCGACTTCTCGTTATGAAAGGGGCACAGCCCCATGAAGTTCGCCCCGCCTTTCTTCAACTGCACGTAGCGGCCCACCACCTCGACGATATCGACGCGGTTGAGCAAGTCCTGCAGGAACGACTGGGGGATCACTGGATCGATACCATCGCGGCACGGCACCGTGCCGTCGCTTGCGACGGCAACTCACCGCACCACTCAATTACGCAGCCAACGCCGCCTTCACCTGCGCGGACACGGCCGTCATGTCGGCGCGGCCGGCCAACTGGCCTTTGAGCACGCCCATCACCTTGCCCATGTCCTGCGGACCCGCGGCGCCCGTTTGCGCCACGGCTGCCTTGACCGCCTGCTCGACCTCGTCAGCCGAGAGTTGCTGGGGCATATAGACCATGAGCACGTCGAGTTCGGCGGCCTCCTTGTCGGCCAGATCGGTGCGACCGGCCGCCTGGAACTGGCTGATGGAATCCTTGCGTTGTTTGATCAGCTTGTCGACGACGGCCACGATCGCCGTGTCATCGAGAGTGATGCGCTCGTCGACTTCCCTTTGTTTGATTGCCGCGAGCAGCAGCCGGATGGTCCCCAGTCGTTCCGCGGCCTTGGCACGCATGGCCGTCTTCATATCTTCGGTAATGCGTTCTTTCAGACTCATGAGCAGGGGTTCCGGATTTCGAATACGTTTCAGTGTAGTGCATGCCGCCCCAAAGGAAAGGACGACTGTCGTCAGGCACTTGCCGCGTGCGGCCGCAGCCGAGGGCTCGGCGCTGACATTAGCGAGCGCAGAAAGCACAAAAACCCGCTTGAGGAAACGATCACGCGCGCGATCACAAGCGGGCTCGCAGGAGACTCGGCTCCGCCCTCGGTGCGTCGTCTCCACGAAGGGGAGAGATTATCACAGCACGGAAGTCGCCGTCTACGACAGCGCGTCGCCCCCCGCCCGCTCCGCCTTCACGCTTTCGGACATTGCTTGCGCGCAAGCCACAGCCGACGCCCACGCCCACTGGAAGTTATAGCCGCCGAGCCACCCGGTCACGTCGACCACTTCCCCGACAAAATGCAGCCCCGGTTGTTCGCGCGCCTCCAGGGTGGCGGAAGACAGTGCCTTCGTATCGACCCCACCCCGCGTGACTTCGGCCTTGCGCCAGCCTTCAGATCCGCACGGCTTGAGCGTCCAACTGGAAAACGCCTGGGCAAGCGAGCGCAACGCCTTGTCCGGCAATTCCTGCACGCGCGCCTGCGGCGAAAGCCCGCTGTTCGCAACCCAGGCGTCGGCCAAACGGGCCGGCACCCATTGCGCCAACAGGTTGGCCAACTGCCGCTTCGACGTCGCCTTCGCCTCGAACAATGCCGCCTCGATGTCCGACGATGGCGACAGATTCAGGACAATTGACTGCCCAGGCGCCCAGAAGCTGGAAATTTGCAGGATGGCCGGACCGGACAACCCGCGGTGCGTAAACAAGAGATCCTCAACGAAACGACCGGCATCCTTTCCCTTGCCCGCGCTCACCTCGACTTCCAGCGACAAACCCGATAGCCCCGCAAAGGGCGCCCAGGTCGACGCGTCGAACATGAGCGGCACCAGCGCCGGACGCGGCTCGACGATCTCCAGCCCGAATTGACGTGCGATCCGATAGCCCCAGTCCGTCGCGCCGATTTTGGGAATCGACAGGCCGCCCGTGGCGATCACCAGTCGTTTGGCCGCGATATGCCCCGCATCTGTCGTCAAGTGATAAGGATGCGCGCCGCCCGAGGACGTATGGGCAACGGTGTGTACAGTGCATGGCATGCGCCAATGCACGTGCCCCGTCGCACACTCCTTGCGGAGCATGTCGATGATGTCCTCGGCACTGTTGTCGCAAAACAGCTGTCCGCGATGCTTTTCGTGCCAGGCAATGCGGTGACGCCCCAGCAAATCCAGAAAATCGCGCGGCGTATAGCGCGCCAGGGCCGAGCGGCAGAATCTCGGGTTTTCTGACAGGTAGTTGGCCGGCCCGGCGTTGATATTGGTGAAATTGCAGCGCCCGCCGCCTGAAATCCGGATCTTCTCCGCCAGACGCGTCGCGTGATCGATGAGCACCACGCGCAGCCCAAGTTGTCCGGCCACCGCCGCGCACATCAGGCCGGCCGCGCCAGCCCCCACGATTGCTACATCGAACTTTTCCATGGCGCGCATTGTACCCGGCAGGGGTTAGGGGCGACTGGTATACTTCTTGGTTATCTCGTTACCTTGACGCCGCACGTCTCCCCCTTCCGCCATGCTGGTTTTAGGCATTGAAAGCTCCTGCGACGAAACCGGGCTCGCCCTTTACGACACCGAGGCCGGCCTGCTTTCGCACGCGCTGCATTCGCAGATTGCCATGCACCGCGAATACGGTGGCGTGGTGCCCGAACTGGCGTCGCGCGACCACATCCGCCGCGCGCTGCCCCTGACAGAAGCCGTGCTTGCGCAAGCTGGCAAGCCACTCAGCGCGGTCGATGCAATCGCCTACACGCAAGGCCCCGGACTCGCCGGGGCGCTGCTGGTGGGCGCCAGCGTCGCGAACGCCCTCGCGTTTGCGCTCGGGCGTCCAGTCGTGGGCGTGCACCATCTGGAGGGCCATCTGCTCTCTCCGCTGCTCGCACCGGATGCCCCCGATTTCCCGTTCGTCGCTTTGCTGGTCTCCGGCGGCCACACGCAGTTGATGGAAGTCCGCGCCTTCGGCCAGTACGCCATGCTCGGCGAAACACTGGATGACGCTGCCGGCGAAGCCTTCGACAAGACCGCCAAGCTGCTGGGACTCGGCTACCCGGGCGGGCCGGCCATCTCGCGCCTGGCCGAGTTCGGTACGCCGGGACGCTACGACTTGCCGCGTCCGATGAAGCATTCGGGCAACCTTGACTTCAGTTTCAGCGGATTGAAAACCGCCGTGCTCACTCAGGTGCGCAATCTCGGCGGCAACGTATGCGACCAGGAAAAGGCCGATCTCGCGCGAGGCTTCGTCGATGCCATCGTCGACGTGCTCGTCGCCAAGTCGATGGCCGCGCTCAAGCAGACTGGCATGAAAACGCTCGTCGTGGCAGGGGGCGTGGGTGCCAACACGCAGCTTCGCGAAGGACTCAATGAAGCCGCTCGCCGCCGTGGCTATCGCGTGCACTATCCGGACCTGGCTTTCTGCACGGATAACGGCGCCATGATCGCCTTCGCCGGCGCCATGCGGCTCAAGTACTGGCCAGATGAAGCGGACAGCGAATACGCCTACACGGTCCGCCCGCGCTGGGACCTCGCCGACATCGTGCGCGGCGTCTAGCGCCTCGCCCGGCACGCGCCCAAGAAAAAACCGCTCCGAGGAGCGGTTTTTCATTGCATGCGCCGCGCGAGGCGCAGCAAGATCAGGCCACCACGCGCTTGTCGCGTTCGATCACGGCGTAAGCGCTGTGATTATGGATCGACTCGAAATTCTCCGCTTGAAGCGCGTAGGCCACGACGCGCGGCTCATTGTTAAGTCGCGTTGCCACATCGCGCACCAGATCCTCGACGAACTTCGGGTTCTCATACGCCCGCTCGGTTACGTACTTCTCATCCGGGCGCTTGAGCAGCCCCCACAACTCGCAGGACGCCTCCTCCTCAGCCATGCGCACCAGTTCCTCGACGGCGATATCGCCCGCGATTTCGGCGTCGATCGTGATGTGCGAGCGCTGATTGTGCGCGCCGTACTGCGAGATCTTCTTCGAGCACGGACAAAGGCTCGTGACCGGCACGAGCACCTTGAGCCACACGCGCGTCTGGCCGTTGCGCACGTCGCCGGTGAGCGTCACTTCGTAGTCCAGCAAGCTTTGCACGCCTGAGACCGGTGCCGTCTTGTTGATGAAATACGGAAACGTCACTTCAATTCGACCGGCGTCGGCTTCGAGTTTTTCCAGCATGCTGTCGAGCATGGCGCGAAAACCCGCCACGTCGATCGGCGCGCGATGCGCGTCGAGCAACGCCACGAAGCGCGACATATGCGTACCTTTCTGATCGGCAGGCAGATGCACGTCGAGATTGAACAAGCCCACGGTGGCCTGCGCCTCCCCATCGGCCAGACGCACTGACAGCGGATGACGCACACCGCGCACACCCACGCGCTGAATCGGGATCTGCCGGGTATCGACGGTGCTTTGAACGTCGGGCATGACGAAAGCGGGGTTCATCTGATTCATCTAATTCTTCCTTCTTTGCCGGCAAGCCGACTTGGGGGAGGCAATAGGCAAACGTATCCGACGCCTGGCTCGCCAGCCGCTGACGGTTGTCGTCGGAATCGTGCCGGAGCCCCCGGCACGGTATCGGGAAAGGGCGATTCAAAACGAAACGATCCGGCATGCAAGCCGGATCGTTCGGAGGTTCAGGACTACCGGACGCTCAGGCGACGAGCTTGGTCGTGACCTTGCCAGCGGCCTGCGACGCCTGCATCAGCGGCAGGTCGAAGCGGGCACGGATGGACTTCGCGATACCCGTCGCATCGAGCCCCACGGCGGCCAGCAGCAGCGCCGGGTCGCCATGATCGATGAAGCGATCGGGCAGGCCCAATTGTAGTACAGGCCGAATCTCCCCACCGGCAAGCAGGGATTCCGCCACGGCCGACCCCGCACCGCCCATGATGCTGCCCTCTTCCACCGTGACCAGGTAGTCGTGCGTTTTCGCCAGTCGTGCGATCAATGCCTCGTCGATCGGCTTGACGAAGCGCATGTCGGCCACGGTGGCGTCGAGTTCCTCGGCTGCGGCAAGCGCCGGGGCCACCATGCTGCCGAACGCAAGAATTGCCACACGGCGTCCCGCCTCCGCTTGTCCCTCGCGTCGCACAACACCCTTGCCGATCGGCAGTGCGCTCATCGTCGATTCGATCGCCGCACCCGTGCCGGCACCGCGCGGATAACGCACGGCCGACGGGCCGTCGATCTGCACACCGGTATAGAGCATCTGACGGCATTCGTTCTCGTCCGACGGCGCCATCACCACCATGTTTGGAATGCAGCGCAAATAGGCGATGTCGTATGCGCCCGCGTGCGTTGCACCGTCTGCACCGACCAGACCCGACCGATCGAGCGCAAACACGACCGGCAGATTTTGCAGCGCAATGTCGTGAATCAGTTGATCGTAACCGCGCTGCAGGAACGTCGAGTAGATCGCGACCACGGGCTTGAGGCCCTCGGTCGCCATACCGCCGGCGAACGTCACGGCGTGTTGCTCGGCAATGCCCACGTCGTAGTAACGCGTCGGGAATCGCTTCTCGAACTCCACCATGCCCGAGCCTTCGCGCATGGCCGGCGTGATCCCCACGACACGCTTGTCGGCTTCGGCCATATCGCATAGCCAGTCGCCGAACACTTGCGTGTAGGTCTTCTTGCTGCTCGTGCTCGGCTTGATCCCTTCGGCCGGGTTGAACTTGCCCGGACCGTGATACAGCACCGGATCGGCTTCGGCCAACTTGTAGCCGTACCCCTTGCGCGTGACCACGTGCAGGAATTGCGGCCCCTTCAGATTCTTGATGTTCTCGAGCGTCGGAATCAGCGAATCGAGGTCATGACCATCGATCGGGCCGATGTAGTTGAAGCCGAACTCTTCGAACATCGTCGCCGGCACGACCATGCCCTTGGCATGCTCTTCGAACTTGCGCGCCAGCTCCAGCACCGGCGGCGCCACGCTCAGCACCTTCTCCACGCCCTTCTTCGCCGCCGCGTAGAAGCGACCCGACATCAGACGGGCAAGATAGCGATTGAGGGCACCGACCGGCGGCGAGATCGACATGTCGTTGTCGTTGAGGATGACCAGCAGCGGCACGTCTTCATGCACCCCCGCATTGTTCATCGCCTCGAACGCCATACCGGCGGTCATGGCGCCATCGCCGATCACCGCGATGCCGAAGCGATGCTCGCCCTTCGTGCGCGCTCCAAGCGCCATGCCCAGCGCCGCTGAAATCGATGTGCTCGAATGCGCCGTGCCGAACGTGTCATACGGCGATTCATCGCGCTTCGGGAAGCCCGAAATACCGCCGAGCTGACGCAGCGACGCCATGGCGTCGCGGCGACCGGTCAGGATCTTGTGCGGATAGCTCTGGTGCCCCACGTCCCAGACAATGCGATCCTCCGGCGTGTTGAACACGTAGTGAAGTGCAATCGTCAGCTCGACCGTACCGAGATTGGACGACAAGTGACCGCCCGTGCGCGACACGCTCTCGAGCACGAAGGCACGCAGCTCTTCGGCCAACGGTGCGAGTTGGCGACGCTCCAAACGCCGCAACGCGGCCGGGTCATCGATGGTATTTAGCAGTTCGTACATCGTCATTCCATATGTAGGCGTTCTGGTCGGGCAGCCCTGCCTGGCGAGCCGGTCCCGATCTCCTGCCGGTGCGTTCTGTGGGGAGATCCGCGCCGACCCTCATTGCCCCTTGCCTGTTTCTACTGCAAACGCCCCCGGATCACGCGATCCTTTGCCGCCTGGGTCGCCTCGAAATTTGCCTGTCAGGCGATTCGCCGGTCAGTTGATGCGATCGACCACGTAATCGGCCAGGGCACGCAGCCGATCCGCATTGCCGAGCGTCGCACTCGCCGCGTGAGCATCGGCCCGCAGCTTCTCCGCGTAGCCGCGCGCGCCGTCGAGGCCCATCAGCGATACGTAGGTCGGTTTGTCGTTGGCCGCGTCCTTGCCGGCCGTCTTGCCAAGCGTGGCCGAATCGGCCGTGGTATCGAGAATGTCGTCCACGACCTGGAAGGCCAGGCCGACGGCCGCCGCGTAGGCGTCCAGCGCGCGCGTTTCATCGTCCGACAATGCACGGCCGCAGATGGCGCCCATGCGCAACGACGCGCGCAACAAGGCCCCCGTCTTCAGTCGATGCATGTTTTCCAGTTGCGACTGATTCAGCTTGATGCCGACGCTCTCCAGATCGATCGCCTGCCCGCCGGCCATGCCCAGCGCCCCCGAGGCCAGCGCCAGTTCGCGCACCAGCGCGAGCGACTGTGCGGCGCTCAGGTCACCCGTGGCTTCGCCGAGCAGCACAAACGCTTGCGTTTGCAGCGCGTCGCCCGCGAGCAGGCCGGTCGCTTCGTCGTATTGCACATGCACCGTCGGCTTGCCGCGGCGCAGATCGTCGTCGTCCATGCACGGCAGATCGTCATGCACCAGCGAATAGGCGTGGATCATTTCCACGGCGCACGCGGCACGATCCAGGGCCGTCTCGCTTGCCTGGGTCACCTCGCCAGCGGCAAAGCACAACAGCGGACGCACACGCTTGCCGCCGCCGAGCACGGCGTAGCGCATCGATTCATTCAGTCGTGCCGAGCCGCCATCGGCGGCCTTGGGCAGCACGGCGTCGAGCGATTGTTCCACACGGGCCTGCACTGCCTGCATCCAGGCCTTGATATTCTGATCCGCCATCGTCTTCATCCTGCACGTGCCCATTGGGCCGTGCGTGTTATTGAGTCGCCCCGCGCCGCGTTGGGACGTCTACGCTCATGCGTCGCGTGTCGAGTGTCGAGTGTCGAGTGTCGAGTGTCGCGTGTCGCGTGTCGCGTGTCGCAGGTCGGCTTGCCGCATCACCCGGCGCCGCTCAGAACTCGTCGCGCACCGGCTCGAGCGGCTTGAGCGTCTCTCCCTCGAGCACCTTGACCTGCTGCTCCACCTTCTCGAGCAGGCCCTGGCAGTATTTCACCAGCACGGCACCACGCCGGTAGGCGCCAAGCGACTCCTCCAGCCCCAGCTCACCGCCTTCCATGCGCCCCACGAGCTTTTCCAGCTCGGCGAGCGCAGCCTCATAGGTCTCGGGCAGGTCCTGCGGCACGTCGGGTGCCGCGTCTTGCGACTTTGCAGTCTTGGCCATAAACGCAAAATTCGGGTCGAATGTTCCATTTTACGGCAAAAGCGCATCGGCTCGCAGAGCGTAAATTGCCTCAAAACCGATCGCACTGACAATTTTCGGACATTATTTAACGCAAATCATGGACTTAGCGGCCCTCATGAGCCCAGACAAGGTATAATTCTCGGTTCCCCTAAATCGATTTTTCGATGGTTGGGTTGTTCACTGCTTTCAAGCTAGTCGGGAGTGGGAATGTCCAATCTAAGCAGCGCTTTGCAACTCAAACCGGCCTCGAGCCAACTGCCGGTCTACACGTATTTCGACGAGGCGCTCCTCGCCCGCGAACGTGAAGTCCTCTTCGAACATGGTCCCCGCTACGTAGGCCACGAGCTGATGGTGCCCGACGCCGGCGACTATTTTGCGCTGCCTGCCGAACAGGAAGGTCGCATGCTGGTGCGCAATGGCGCGGGCCAGCATGGCGGCATCGAACTGCTCTCGAACGTCTGCCGTCATCGTCAGGCGATCATGCTGGGCGGCCGTGGCAATGCACGCAACATCGTGTGCCCGCTCCACCGCTGGACTTACGACACGAAGGGCGAACTGCTCGGCGCGCCGCACTTCCCGGAGAAGCCCTGTCTGAACCTCGGCAAGTTCCCGCTGCAACGCTGGAACGGACTGCTGTTCGAAGCGCAGGGCCGCGACGTCCAGGCCGATCTTGCCCGCCTGGGCGTCAAGCATCATCTCGACTTTTCGAACTTCATGTTCGATCACGTTGAAGTGCATGAATGCAATTACAACTGGAAGACGTTCATCGAGGTCTATCTCGAGGACTATCACGTCGTGCCGTTCCATCCCGGGCTGGGCAGC
This sequence comes from Pandoraea sp. B-6, assembly GCF_000282835.1. NCBI lineage: Bacteria > Pseudomonadati > Pseudomonadota > Betaproteobacteria > Burkholderiales > Burkholderiaceae > Pandoraea > Pandoraea sp. B-6. Next base: position 14,610 of record NZ_AKXS01000311.1, read on the forward strand.
TTCGTTTCCTGCGAAGACCTGAGCTGGGAATTCGGCGACTGGTATAGCGTTCAGACAGTCGGCGTGCACGAAGGTCTTGCCAAACCGGGCAGCCCGATCTATCGACAGTGGCACGACGTGCTGATGCGGTACCGCGAAGGCGTGCCGCCGGACTTCGGCGCGATCTGGATGGTTTACTACCCGCATCTGATGATCGAGTGGTATCCGCACGTGCTGGTGGTGTCCTGGCTGATTCCGCGCGGACCGCAGAAAACGACGAACATCGTCGAATTCTATTACCCCGAGGAAATCGCGCTCTTCGAACGCGAATTCATCGAGGCCGAGCGGGCCGCGTATATGGAAACCGCCCGCGAAGACGACGAGATCGCCGAGCGCATGGATGCCGGCCGCCGTGCCTTGTTCGATCGCGGCGTGTCGGAAGTCGGTCCGTATCAAAGCCCGATGGAAGACGGCATGCAGCACTTCCATGAGTTCTTGCGCCGCCAGATGGGCGATTTCTGAGCGCTGGCACGCCAGCACGTCTCACGGGTTGAGACGGTTAGAGTGTCTGGCTGAGACACCACCGAGCGGCCAATGTGGCGCCCGCGAGACTGAATTAAATATTTGCCGAAATTTCGGAGAACGGCGGGCCATCGGCCCGCCGTTTTCGTTAGAATCGTCGCAACGTTCTCGACATGACCGCGCGGGCACTCCATCTGCCGCACGCGTCGCCCGCGCTCGGTTCACCGCGCCTCAGCTCGCTTCTTCGCCGTCAATCGGCCCCCATTCGCCATGCAATCGCTCTGGATGTTGGTCTCCGCCTTCATGTTCACGTTGATGGGGCTATTCATCAAGCTGGCGGCAAACGAATACAACACCGGCGAAATCATTCTCTACCGCAGCCTTATCGGTGTCATCGTTTTGCTGGTGTTGGCGCGCGCACGCGGTCATTCGATTCGAACACGCCACCTCGGCGCGCACGTCAAACGCAGTACTGCCGGCGTAATCTCACTCGGCCTGTGGTTCTATTCCCTGACGCAACTGCCGCTTTCCACGGCGATGACCCTCAATTACATGTCGCCGATCTGGATCTCCCTGATCGTGATGGCGACGGCGGCCATGCGCGGCAGCCTGCGAGCCGACTTCCGCCTGGTCGCCGCGATCTTTGCGGGATTCGTCGGTGTTGCCCTGTTGCTCCAGCCGACCATCGACAGCCAGGCGTGGACTGCCGGCGTGGCGGGCGTCGTCTCGGGCGTGTTCTCGGCCATCGCGTACATGCAGGTCAAGGACCTTGGCGCGGCGGGGGAACCCGATTGGCGCATCGTCTTCTATTTCTCGCTGGGCGGGGTACTGCTAGGCCTCGGCTGGGTCGCCATCGACGGCATGCACGCGCTGACCTGGCGCAGCGCCGGCCTCATGCTCGGGGTCGGTATCGCTGCACTCGTCGCCCAAACGGCACTCACCCGAGCCTTCAGTTTGGGCAACACGCTGGTCACTGCGAATCTGCAATATTCCGGCGTAATCTTCGCTACACTGATCAGCATGCTTGTCTGGGACGATTGGCCCGCGCTGGCCGGCTGGATCGGCATGCTGCTCATTGTGGCGAGCGGCATGACCGCACTGCGCCGACCGTCGGCCACGGCCTGATGCCGGGCGGTTCCCGCTGCCCGTTCCCCCACGCCCGCCTGCGGAGACGCCATGATTCACACGCACTTCACCACGCTCATCAGCCCGCAAAATCTTGACGCGCTGATGCAAACCGCCGCCGACGGCGGTGCCCCGGTGATCCTCTTCGATTGCCGATTCGATCTCGCGAATCCGACGGCCGGCGAAACGGCGTATGTCGACGGCCACCTCTTCGGTGCCTTCTACACTCACCTCGAACGCGACCTGTCGGGAAAGACGACAGGCAAGAACGGTCGCCATCCGCTGCCCGAGCGCGACACCCTCGCCCGCCAACTCGCCGCGTGCGGGTTGTCGAAGGGCCAGCAAGTGGTGGCTTACGACGCGCAAGGTGGCGTCTATGCCGCCCGCCTGTGGTGGCTGCTGCGCTGGCTCGGCCACGAGTCGGTTGCCGTGCTCGATGGCGGCTTGCAGGCCTGGGAAGCGGCCGGCTTCACGCTCGACGCCGCCCCGCCCGAAGCGCCGCCACCGGGTGATTTCACCGCAGGCGAGCCGCTCGCCACCACCGCCGACGCGGCGGCCATCGAGCGCAACCTGACGTCGCACGAGCGACTGGTCGTCGATGCACGGTCACCGGATCGGTATCGCGGCGAGAACGAAACCCTCGATCCGATCGGCGGCCACATTCCCGGTGCGGTCAATCACTTCTTCAAGGACAACCTCGGCCCGGATGGGCGCTTCAAACCCGCCGCCGCCCTGCGGGAAGCGTTCGCGCAGGTCCTAGGAAAGGACCGCCTGCCCGAGCGCGTCATATCGCAATGCGGCTCAGGCGTGACGGCTTGCCACAATCTACTGGCGATGGAGGTCGCGGGCCTTCATGGGGCCAGCCTCTATGCGGGGTCGTGGAGCGAGTGGTGTGCGGACAAGCGCCGCCCGGTCGCCACCGGCGCCCAGCCGTAAGCCCCGCCGGCACCTGCCAACGACATCGCCAGGGCGCTGCTGGGGGCCTCATGGTCGCGACCGTGGGCGTGCTCGTGATCGTGGCCGTTGAGCCACACCACCAGCGCCAGTCCCACCGCGATCAGCAGAATCTGGGGCAGCGCGTCGCGCGGCGACGTGCGGCGCTGCATCTGCGGCATCAGATCCGACACGGCGATATAGATGAAGCTGCTTGCCGCCAGCGCCAGCAAATACGGGATCAGGCTCTGAAGACGGTCGAGCATGAAGTAACCGAGCACACCGCCGGCCAGCGCCGTGAGGCTCGAGGCCAGCGTCAGCACCAACGCCTTGCGACGCGGAAAGCCGGCGTTGAGCAGCACCATGAAGTCGCCGAGCTTGTGCGCCACCTCGTGGACCGTGATGGATACCGTTGCCGCAACCCCGAGGCGCGGATCGGTGAGGAACGCCGCCGCGATCACGACACCATCGGCAAAGTTGTGAATCGCGCTGCCGACCAGAATCATCCAGCCGCCTTTGCCTGCTTCATGGGCGTCGTGCCCGTGCTCATGGTGATGCCCATCGCCCTCGTGATGATGGCTATGGCGCAACAGCGCCAGCTTCTCCAGCAGGAAAAAGCCGAGCAAACCGCCCAGCAGCCAACCGGTGATGACGTGCGCATCGACGTGCGACTCAAGGCTTTCCGGCAGCAGATGCAGCAGCGCCGTGCCAAGCAGCACGCCCGCCGAAAAGCTGACCATCTTGTCGATGAGCTTCGAGAGCAGGCCAAGCGACAGCGACGCCGCGCCGGCAAGGCTCAGCACGCCGGAAGCCAGCGTGGCGATAACGATGAATAGAAAGATGGCGTCGATGGTGATTCTCCCGCAGGCAAGGCGGCGATTTAACCAGCTTTTCCCGTGACAGGCAAACCGTCGGGTCGCGAAGCACAGTGGCGTACCGCCCCACCGACGGGCTCAATAGCTCCGCCAGCCGGCCCGCAACAGCGGCGGCTCACGCCACGCCGTGTTTGTGCAGCCAGTCCAATGCCAATGTCCAACCTTCCTTCGCGTCGGCTTCGACATAGCTCGACCGGTAATCGGCGAAAAATGCGTGCCCCGAATTCGGGAATACCTTCAGCTTCGAGGCCCTCGACGCCGCATTGCCCCGTGCAAGGGCCTCGCGTGCCTGTTCCACGCTTGTCACGGGAATGCCTTGGTCCTTGCCGCCGTACAGGCCGAGCAGCGGTCCGTGCAGCTTGCCCGCGATATCGATCGGCTGGCTCGGGAAATCCGGACTCCTGTCACCAACGATGCGCCCATACCAGGCCACCGCCGCCTTCACGTTGGGATTGTGCGCGTCGTAGAGCCAGGCGACGCGTCCGCCCCAGCAGAAGCCGGTAATGGCGATACGCTTCTCGTCTCCGCCATTGGCCAGCGCCCACTTGAGCGTCGCGTCGATGTCGCGCATCACCTGTTCGTCCGGTGTCTTGGCGACGATCTGCGACTGAATCTCGGCAATCGTGCCCAGCGACTGCGGATCGCCCGCGCGCGCGAACAGTTCCGGCGCGACCGCCAAATAACCGAGTTTGGCGAAACGTCGGCAGATATCGGCGATATGCTGATGCACGCCGAAGATCTCCGAAACCACGACGATGGTCGGCAGATGCGTCTTGCCCGCAGGCTTCGCGTAGTAGACCGGCATTTTGATGTCGGGCACGTCGAGCAGGGTTTCGCCCGCCTCCAGCCCTTGCGTGTCGGTCGTGATCGTTTCGGCCGCCACCGGCAGCACGGCCAGCGCAAACGCCGAACCGACGGCGGTCTTCAGAAAATCGCGCCGGTTGCTCGGCGCCACTTCGGGCACAAGACTATCCAGATCCGCTTGCGACATGTCGTACTCCAGGGAAACACGTCAGTAAAGGCATGCCGGGGAGACCGCCAACGGAAACGTCGGGATGCGCCACCGCCCCGGGGCCGGACGTTGGGATCTTACTAGAGTGAAGATGCGCTTGCACTCGGACGCCGGCGCGACGGCGATCGGAACCCTCCGAAACGGGTACCCACCGCCACAGCGCAGGCCGCCTGGCACCCGGTCAGGCCGCGACCCCGTGCGAACGGACCAGCGGCAAAACGCCAACCCAGCGTCAGCCCATCGTCAGTGCAGCTTCACGCGCGGCACGGTCGAACGACGCAGGCGATTGGCAACGGTATCGAGCATCATGCGCCAGACCCCATGCAGCGCCGCCACGTGCATGCGATAGAGCGACGTGTACATCACCCGCGCAAACAGCCCTTCGATGAACATGCTGCCGCCGATGAGCCCGCCCATCAGATTGCCCACCGCACTGAACTTGCCCAACGAGACAAGCGAACCGAAATCGCGATAAGTGAACGTCGGCAGGCTTTGCCCTTTGAGCCGGGCGTCAATCGCCTTGACCAGGAAGCTCGCCTGCTGGTGCGCCGCTTGCGCGCGCGGCGGCACGAAGCCATGCTCCGGCCACTCGCAACTCGCGCAGTCGCCGAACGCGAAGATGTCCGGATCCGACTTGCTTTGCAGCGTCGGCAACACTTCGATCTGGTTCAGACGATTGACGGCAAGCCCCAGTTGTCCCAGCACCGGCGGCGCCGTAATGCCCGCCGACCAGACCGTGATGTCCGCCGGCAGCACACGGCCCCCGGTCGTCGTGACTTCATTCTTGCGCACCTCGGCGACCGAATCGCCACACAGGATGTCGACGTCGAGCTTGCCCAGCAACCCGGCCACCGCTCCCGATACACGCTCCGGCAGCGCCTTCAGAATGCGCGGACTCGATTCGATGATGGTGATGCGCACGTCCTTGCGCGGATCGAGCTTCAACCCGTAGGAGCGCAACACTTCCGCCGTGTTGCGCAGCTCCGCCGACAGTTCAACGCCGGTCGCGCCGGCCCCCACGATGACGAGGTTGACCTTGGGGCGGCCTTCAACCTTGGGGGCCGGTGAAACCGCCGTATCGGGCGGCACGTCATGAATGTCTTGCGCGACCGGCGCCGCCAGCGCGCTCGGCACGGGCGCTTCGGCTTCATTCTGCGCGCGCACGCAGGCGGCCATCAGCCGACGACGGAAGCGCTCGGCCTGCTCGACGGTATCGAGTGCGATGGTATTTTCCTGAGCGCCGGCCACCCCGAAGAAGTTGGTCGTGCTGCCGATGGCGAGCACGAGCGTGTCATACGCCAATGTACGCTCGGGCAGCAAATCGCCCTCGCCTTCGTCGGCTGCCGCAGGCACCGCCGCCAGCCGGATCGTCCGGTTCGCGCGATCCAGACCGATCATCTCGCCGGCCGCAAACTCGAATCGATGCCAGTTGGCCTGAGCGACATACGAGAGCTGATGCGTTGCGGTGTCCATGACACCGGCAGCGACCTCGTGCAACAGCGGCTTCCAGATGTGCGACAAGGACCGGTCGACCAACGTCACCTGAACGTCCTTGCCACGCCCGTACTTGTCGCCCAGTCGGGTGACAAGCTCCAGACCGCCGGCGCCGCCGCCGACCACAACGATACGATGCACACTCACAATAACTCCCCGTGCTTGGAAAACCGTCCGGCCGGTCGGCATTTGCCGCGCCGGCGATAGCGATTACCTTACCGCAGAGTGCGGAGTTCGGGTATGGCTGTCACCCTATTCCCGCTATTGAGCCATGCGATACGGGCCGACAGCGGCGTCGGCCAAGGCGGGGGGCCGCCCGTGCGACGCACTCACTTTAGGTGTCAACCCAACGCCGTTCAATGGGCCTGTTCCCAATTCTCGCCCACGCCGACCTCGGCCACGAGGGGCACGCGCAACTTCGCCACGCCGCACATCAGTTCCGGCAAACGCTTGCGAACCTCGGCCAGTTCATGGTCGGGCACTTCAAGCACCAGTTCATCGTGCACCTGCATGATCTGACGCGTCTGCAGGCCGCTGTCGTCCAACCAGCGCTGCACGGCGATCATCGAGAGTTTGATGAGATCGGCGGCCGTGCCCTGCATCGGGGCATTGATGGCGGCGCGCTCGGCGGCCTGGCGGCGCGGTCCGTTGCCGCCATTGATGTCCGGTAGCCACAGACGGCGTCCGAAGACCGTTTCGACATAGCCGCGCGCCTTCGCACTCTTGCGCGTCTCGTCCATGTAACGCGCCACGCCCGGGTAGCGCATGAAATAGCGGTCGATGTACTGCTTGGCGGCGTCGCGTTCGATACCGAGGTTCGCGGCCAGCCCGAACGCGCTCATGCCGTAGATCAAACCGAAGTTGATGACCTTGGCGTAGCGACGTTGTTCGTTCGACACCTCGATCGGCGTGACGGCGAAGATTTCCGCCGCCGTGGCGCGGTGAATGTCCTCGCCGTTGGCGAATGCGCGCAGCAGACTTTCGTCGCCCGAGATATGCGCCATGATGCGCAGCTCGATCTGCGAGTAGTCCGCCGACACCAGTTGGCTGCCCTGGGGTGCAATGAACGCCTCGCGAATGCGGCGCCCCTCGGCCGTGCGCACGGGAATGTTCTGCAAATTCGGATCGTTCGACGCCAGGCGACCGGTGATCGCCACGGCCTGCGCATAGTTCGTGTGCACGCGGCCAGTCGAGGCATTGACCATCTTCGGCAACTTGTCGGTGTACGTAGACTTGAGCTTGGCAAGGCCGCGGTAATCGAGCAGCACCTTCGGTAACGGATAGTCTTCGGCGAGCTTCTGCAGCACTTCCTCGTCGGTCGACGGGGCACCGCTCGCCGTCTTCTTGACGATCGGCAGTTGCAGCTGCGTGAAGAAAATGTCGCCGATCTGCTTGGGCGAATTCAGATTGAACTGCTGCCCGGCCAGTGTGTACGCTTCGGCTTCGAGCGCGACCAGCTTCTGGCCGATCTCGTCGCTCTGTGCGGCCAGACGGGCAGTGTCGACAAGCACGCCGTTGCGCTCCATGCGTTGCAGCACGCGCGCCGTGGGCATTTCGATGTCTCGGTAGACGAACTCCAGCGTGGCTTCACGCGCCACATCGGGATAGATCGCGCGGTGCAGTCGCAGCGTGATGTCGGCGTCTTCGGCGGCGTAGGCGGTCGCGCGCTCGACGGTCACTTCGTCGAAGCCGATCTGCTTGGCGCCCTTGCCGCACACCTCTTCGTATTTGATCGTCGTCACGCCGAGATGGCGCGCGGCCAGGCCGTCCATGTCATGGCCGCGGTGCGATTCGAGCACGTACGACTGAAGCATCGTGTCGTGTGCAATGCCGCGCAACACGATGCCGTAGTTCTCCAGCACGTGGGCATCGTACTTGAGGTTCTGTCCCACCTTCTTGTGGTCCGGACTTTCGAGCCAATGCTTCAGGCGCGCCAGGACTTCGTCTCGCGGCAATTGGTCGACATCGCCCGGCGCGCGATGCGCCACCGGAATGTAGGCGGCGCGTCCCGGTTCGCAGGACAACGACAGGCCAACCAGTTGCGCCTGCATCGCGTCGAGCGAGGTGGTCTCGGTATCGAATGCCGTCAACTCGGCCGACTCGATGATCTTCAGCCATGCGTCGAACTGCGCCCACGTCAGCACCGCTTCGTACTCTCGCTCGATCGTGTCGGCCACAGGTGCCGGCGCCGGCTCACCGGCCTGCGTGGCAACGGCGGCCTGCGCTTCGCGCAGCAAGGTCTTGAAGCCGTGACGCACGAAGAAATCGCGCAGCGTTTCGACATCTTCGGGCTGCGACTGCAAGCTCGCGTCGATGGAGGTGACCTGCGGTGCGAGATCGCAATCGAGCGCAACCGTCACCAGCTTGCGCCCCATCGGCAGCCAGTCGAGCGCGCGGCGCAGGTTCTCGCCCGCCGCCCCTTTCACCTCCGCGGCGTTCGCCACGAGATTGTCGAGATCGCCGTATTGCGCGAGCCACTTGACGGCCGTCTTCGGCCCGCATTTGTCCACGCCCGGCACGTTATCGACCGTGTCACCGACAAGCGTGAGGTAATCGACGATGCGCTCGGGCGGCACGCCGAATTTCGCGGTGACGCCGGCGGCATCGAGCGTTTCGTTCGTCATTGTGTTGACCAGCGTCACGCGGTCGTTCACGAGTTGCGCCAGATCCTTGTCGCCGGTGGAGACGACCACGCGCATGCCGCGCTCGGCCGCTTGCCTTGCCAGCGTGCCGATGACGTCATCGGCCTCCACGCCATCGATCATCAACAGCGGCCAGCCCATGGCGCGCACCGCCTCGTGAATCGGCTCGATCTGCGCGCGCAGATCTTCCGGCATCGACGGTCGATTCGCTTTGTATTCGGGGTACCAATCGTCGCGAAACGTCTTGCCCTTGGCATCGAAAACGCAGGCGCTATACTCTGCGTGGACGTCTTTACGCATGCGGCGCAGCATATTGACGATGCCGTGAAGCGCCCCCGTCGGCTCGCCATTGGGACCGCGCAAATCCGGCAGGGCGTGATAGGCTCGATAAAGATAACTCGAACCATCGACCAATAAGAGCGTCTTACCTTCCAGACTTTGCTGTTCCGACATATGACCAAGAGAAGAAAAGAAATACCGAGTCTGCGCATGCTGGCAGACCATGAGCGCGCCACCGCAAAAAAGGCGCGCGCGTCGTGGCAGATGTTCACGATTATGGCAGAGTTCATCGAGGCGACCGAGTACCTGTCCGAGATCCGGCCGGCCGTCAGCATCTACGGCAGCGCGCGCATCAAGCCGAAATCGCCGTTTTACAAACTGACGATGACTATCGCCCGGAAATTCTCCGACAATGGCTTTGCCGTCATCTCCGGCGGCGGGCCCGGCATCATGGAAGCTGCCAACAAGGGCGCGCACGGTGGCGCCTCGCCGACCGTCGGCCTGAACATCGAACTGCCGCACGAACAAAAGGGCAATCAGTACCAGGACATCTCACTGCGTTTCCGACACTTCTTCACGCGCAAGGTCACGTTCGTGAAGAACTCGGACGCGTTCGTCATCATGCCGGGGGGCTTTGGCACGCTCGACGAACTGTCCGAAGTTCTCACGCTCATCCAGACGCAGAAGTCGCGCCAGGTGCCCGTGATTCTCGTCGGCACGGAATTCTGGAAGGGACTGCTCGAATGGGTGCGCTCGACGATGTTGCCGATGGGCCTCATCGGCGAAAAGGATCTCGATCTGGTGCAGGTCATGGACGACCCCGACGACATCCTCAAAGCGGTGTTCGCGTTCTACGACGGCCACATCGAGCCCGAAACGGAAAGCAGCGAGAAGATGTTCTACCTGTAATCGCGACGGGCAGCCGCCCAAGCGTCATCGTCCAAAGTCAATACGGCGCCGCGAGTGATCGCTGGCGCCGTATTCTTATGTGGCAGACGGAATATCTGCCGGCGGGGGATGTCGATCAGCAGCCGGTATCGCGTGGTGTCGTTTCCACGGCCAGACCGAACAACGGGCGCAGGCGCGTGCCGAACACGTTGCCCGCAAACGCCGCCGCCAACCACAGCCAACCGTGCAGGCTGCCCGAGACGATGCCGCTGAAGTACGCGCCGATATTGCAGCCGTACGCCAGACGTGCGCCGTAACCAAGCAGCAATCCGCCGATGACCGCCGCGAGCAGCGAACGCGCTGGAATCTTCCACACGGGGGCAAACTTGCCTGCGATGGACGCGGCCGCGAGGGCGCCGAGAATGATCCCGATGTCCATGACGGTGGTGACGTCCTGTGCGATCGGCGCGTTCAGTACATTGGCCTGCTTCGCCCAGTACGGCCACGAGGCCACGTCGATGCCCAGCGCCATGAACGCCTTGGCGCCCCACAACGCGAACGCCGATGTCACGCCCCACGGACGGCCGGCCAATGCCAGCGTGGCGTAATTGAGCAGCACGAGCGCCAGCGCACCCCACACCAGCGGCCAGGGGCCACGCAGCAACGCGGGCGTGCCCGTTGCGCTGCGCGTCATTGGCACACCGACGACACGGCCGTGACGACGCTTCTCCGCCCACAGCGTCAAGCCACCGATCGCGGCGAACAACGCCAGGTTGGCGACGAGCGCAGGCCACAAGCCCCACGTCTTGACCAGCGAGACCGGCTTGATATGCGGCAGTGCTTCCCACCACGGCAGATGCGCCGTTGCCACCACCGACCCCACGACAAACGCCGCGAGCGTGACGATCATGCGCGTGCTGCCGCCCCCCACGGTATAGAGCGTGCCCGACGCGCAACCGCCACCGAGTTGCATGCCGACACCGAACATGAAGGCGCCGAACGCCACCGACACGCCAACCGGCGAGACGAAGCCGGCAACCTTGTTACCGAAGAGCACGCCATCCGCCAGCGCGGGAAAGAACAGCACGACACCAACGGCGAGCATGACCATCTGTGCGCGCAGACCCGCACCGCGCCGGTCGGCGATGAACACGCGCCAGGCCGACGTGAAGCCGAATGCGGCGTGGTAAAGCGTCACGCCGAGCAAGGCGCCGATACCGGCCAGTGCGGCCTGCTTCGGCCCTACGGTGGCCTGCACGTAGGCGATGCCCACAACGATCAGCACCAGCGCGATGGCGAGCGGCCGGGCGTTATAGGAGGACGGCGAAGGCGGGGCCGTTTTGACGGCGGCCGAGGCGGCGGATAACGACATGATTTGGGACTCCAGAATGCAGATGGGCGACACACGGCCGCCCATCAAGACAATGACGCAGGATGCCAGAAGATGACTTCAACGAAAACGATTGTCTTGCGATTTATTTATAACCAAAAGCAATATAAAGATGCTAAGCGTATGCAATCGAATCGCTTAACCCTGCGCCGATGACGAGAAAAAATACGCGTCCACGGCATGGCATCCCTCGACAGGCCAGCCACGACGGCACATTCGACGCGATTTCACGATGCGAAGCGGGGGACGTTTGATAGAATGTAAACATTGGAACCCGTTGCGTCGGCCAGGCTTGCCTCACGCGCCGCGAATGCGTTCCCGCCCTCGGAGAATAATGATGACAACGCGCTTTTCCCGTGTCCTGCCCCTGATGATCGGTGCGGGCCTGCTGTTCGCGGGCCATGCCTTCGCCCAGGATGGTCAGGAGACCTCCGCGCAGGCCGCCAAACGCGAGGCCGACGCCCGCGCCGCCGCCACCAGCAAATCGTCGGTCGACGTCAACCAGGAGCGCAAGCCGAGCTACTACGTCAACGACCAAGGCACCACCGTGACCGAGTTCCGCGACCGCGGCAAACCCACGGAGGTCGATGTCCATTCGCGTTTCGGCACCAATTACCAATTGACCACGCCGCCGGACAACGCGCCGCGCACGCGCGACAACACGTCGCAAAACGACCGTTTGCCGTCCGTCGGCCTGAAGTTCTGACGTCTCTGGTAATCTGAGCCACCTCCGCGCGCCGCCCAGCGGTGCGCCTGCATCCTGTCTGTTTCACACCAGCGGCCCGCTGCACGTGCGCGGGCCGTTTGTCTGAGACATCTCCACTTAACGCACGCATGGCCGTTTTCACTACCGTCTCGCCCGAGCAGCTCCAGGCATGGCTGCAACGCTACGATCTGGGGAATGTTCTCGATTTTCGGGGCATCAGCTCCGGCATCGAGAACACCAACTACTTCCTGACGACCGAGCGCGGCGAGTTCGTGCTGACGCTGTTCGAGAAGCTCACGGCCACGCAGCTGCCGTTTTACCTCCAGTTGATGGGCCATCTCGCCCATCACGGCGTGCCGGTGCCCGATCCGATGCCCGATCGCACGGGCGAGATTCTGAGCGAGTTGAACGGCAAGCCCGCCACCATTGTCACCAAGCTGGCCGGACGCTCCGAGCTGGCCCCCACGCCCGAACACTGTGCGCATGTCGGGGCGATGCTGGCACGCATGCATCTGGCCGGGCGCGACTTCACGCTGGAGCAAGCCAATCTGCGCAGCCTGCCCTGGTGGCGCGAAGCCGCCCCCGAGGTCACGCCGTTCCTGAGCTCCGCCGAACGCGCGTTACTGGATAGCGAGATGGCGCATCAGACGGCGTTCTTCGCGTCGAGTCACTATCGTGCCATGCAGGCGGGTCCGTGCCACTGCGATCTGTTCCGTGACAATGTGCTGTTCGACAAGGCCGACGACGGTTCGCCACGATTGGGCGGATTCTTCGATTTCTACTTCGCGGGCTGCGACAAATGGCTGTTCGATCTGGCCGTGACGGTCAACGACTGGTGCTGCGACCTGTCGACCGGCGTGCTGGACGAGGCGCGTGTGCATGCCATGTTGCGCGCTTACGAGACGGTGCGCCCACTGACCGACATCGAAGCGTCGCACTGGCGCGACATGTTGCGCGCCGCCGCGCTGCGCTTCTGGCTGTCGCGCCTGTATGATTTTCACCTGCCACGGGCGGCCGAAATGCTCAAGCCGCACGATCCGGGGCATTTCGAACGAATCCTGCGCCAACGCATCGAAGCCCATTCCATCCCCTGGCGGTAACTCGACATCCTATCGGAGTCATTCGAACCCTATGCAATTGCTTGAAGTCCCGCCGAAGAGTGGATATGTGTGGCTGCGCCAAGGCATCTGGCTGTTCCGCAAGAACCCGCTCGCCATTCTGACGCTGCTCTTCGCCTATCTGTTCGGGGTGATGGTGCTTTCGATCCTGCCGGTCGTGGGCGCCTTCCTGCCGCTGCTGTTCATCCCAGGCCTGTCGGTGGGTTTCATGGCGGCCTGTCGCGACATCATCAAGAACAAGCAGGTGTTGCCCCACGTATTGCTCGACGGCTTTCGCGGCCACGGCAAGGAAGTCTCGCGCCGGCTGCTCATGCTAGGCGGTTACTACATTGTGGCGATGACCGTCGTGTTCCTGTTCTCGGCGCTGTTCGACGGCGGCGACCTGGTCAACAAGATGCTCTTCGATGGCCGCATCAGCGAAGAGTCGCTCACCAACGGCTCGATGGGCCAGGCGATGCTGGCGGTGGCGGTGGCCTACATACCGGTGGCGATGATGTTCTGGTTCGCGCCGGTGCTCGTGGCCTGGCACGACATCCCACCCATCAAGGCGCTGTTCTTCAGCTGGACGGCCTGCGTGCGCAACTTCCGTGCGTTCGTCGTCTACGGCCTGTGCACGGCGGTCGTCGCCACCGTGTTGCCGCTGATCGTGACGCTGGCGATGGCTGCGATGGGCATTCATCAATACGCGATGCTCTTGCTGATGCCTTACTCGATCCTGTTCACGGCCGTGCTGTATTGCTCGTTCTACGCGAGCTATCGCGGTTGCTTCGGCGTGCAGGAGATCGGCGCCATCGATCCGAACGTCGCCCCGCCTGAAGCGTAAGCGGAAACGTCGGCGTCAACGTCAGACGCGCAAAACAAAGGGCACCCGCGGGTGCCCTTTGTCGTGGGTGACGATGACGGCCGCGCCGTTACTCGATCGGCTGAAGCTTCGCGACAGCCAGCGCCAGCCACTTCTCACCATGTCGGCCGAATTTCACGTGGGCGCGGGCTTCCGCCCCCGCGCCCTCCAGGCCGATGATCTTGCCTTCGCCGAACTTGGTGTGAAAAACGCCCTGCCCCAACTTGAAGCCCGTCTCCGACGCGCGCGAACGGTCGGCCAGCGCCTGCTCCGACTGGGTGGCCACCCATTCTTCCGGCTTCGGCGCACTCGTCTTGCCCCGCCCGAACCAATCGCGCCCCCAGGCCGGCTCGGCCTGCCCCAGCCGCGCGCCCGGCTGCGCGCGCGGTGTCAGGAACTTCAACACCGTCTCGGGGATTTCGTCGAAGAAGCGCGAGCGCACGTTGTAACGCGTCTGTCCGTGCAGCATGCGGCTTTGCGTGAACGACAGATACAGCCGTTCCTTGGCACGCGTAATGGCCACGTACATCAGGCGCCGCTCTTCTTCGAGACCGTCGAGTTCGAGCGCACTGTTCTCGTGCGGGAAGAGTCCCTCTTCGAGACCGGTGACGAACACCGCCGTAAATTCAAGCCCCTTGGCCGCGTGTACCGTCATCAACTGCACAGCGTCTTGCCCGGCCTCGGCCTGGTTGTCTCCCGCTTCGAGCGACGCGTGCGACAGGAAGCCGGCAAGCGGCGTCATCTCCACCGGCGTATCGGCGTCGACCACGCCGTCGGGCGAGGCCAGCACGTCGGGCGCGCCCGGCAGCGCAGGACGCATGGCAATCAACCGCGCCGGGGCATCGAGCCCATAACCTTCCTCGGCAACGAATGCCGTGGCCGCATGCACCAATTCCTGCAAGTTCTCGATGCGATCCTGGCCTTCCTTCTCGGTCTGATAATGGGCGATCAACCCACTGGCGTCGATGACCCGCGCCACCACCTCCGGCAGCGTGAGCCGCTCGGTATCGTGGCGCATCTGCTCCACGAGCCGCACGAATGCCGTCAGATTCGTGCCCGCCTTGCCGGTCATGTAGGGCACTGCGGCATACATCGAGCAGTTGTAGAGTCGCGCCGCGTCGGCCAGTTGCTCCAACGAACGCGCGCCAATCCCCCGCGTCGGGAAATTCACGACCCGCGCGAACGCCGTATCATCGTTCGGATTCTCGATCAGGCGTAGATACGCCAGCGCATGCTTGACTTCCTGACGCTCGAAAAAGCGCAAACCGCCATACACCCGATAGGCGATGCCCGCCCCCACGAGCGCGTGCTCCATCACCCGCGACTGGGCGTTGCTGCGATAGAGAATGGCGACGTCCTGCCGCGAGAGACCCTGCGCAACGAGTGCCTTGATCTCTTCGACGAGCCAGCTCGCTTCCTGCAGGTCGGTGGCCGCCTCATAGACACGGATCGGCTCGCCGTGCCCCGCGTCGGTGCGCAAATTCTTGCCCAGACGCCGCGCATTGTTGGAAATCAACGCGTTGGCCGCGTCGAGGATATTGCCGTGCGAGCGGTAGTTCTGTTCCAGCTTGATCAGGTGGCGCACGCGGAATTCACGCTCGAAGTCGGCCATATTGCCGACGTTGGCGCCACGAAACGCATAAATACTCTGATCGTCGTCGCCCACGGCGAATACCGCGGCGTTCGATCCCGCGAGCATCTTGAGCCACGCGTACTGGAGCTTGTTCGTATCCTGGAACTCGTCGACCAGAACGTGCCGGAAGCGCGACTGGTAGTGCACGCGCAACGGCTCGTTGTGCTTGAGCAGCTCGTAACAGCGCAGCAGCAGTTCGGCGAAATCGACCACGCCTTCGCGCTGGCACTGCGCCTGATAGGCGGCGTAAAGCTCGACGAACTTCTGGTTGAAGGCGTCGTTGGCCTCGACCTCGTGCGGGCGCAGGCCCTGTTCCTTGGCGTTGTTGATGAAATACTGCAGGTTTTTCGGCGGATACTTCTCGTCGTCGACATTCGACGCCTTCAGCAGACGCTTGATCGCGGAGAGCTGGTCGGCCTGGTCGAGGATCTGGAAGCTCTGCGGCAGCCCGGCGTCGCGAAAATGCGCGCGCAGCATACGGTTGCACAACCCGTGGAAGGTGCCGATCCACATGGCGCGCGTGCTGATCGGCAGCATCGCGCCCAGACGGGCCTGCATTTCCTTGGCCGCCTTGTTGGTGAAGGTGACGGCCAGAATCCCGGCCGGCCCCACGTGCCCGTGCTGGATCAGCCAGGCAATACGCGTGGTCAGCACGCGCGTCTTGCCGGAACCCGCGCCCGCCAGAATAAGGGCCGGCTCGTCCGGAAGGGTTACGGCGGCCAGTTGTTCGGGGTTCAGATTGGCGAGCAGATCGGGCATGTCGGGAAGGAAATTCGAGTGAAGCTCGATTATAAATCCTGCTGCGACGCGGAAATGCCACCGAATCTTTTATAATTCAGGGTTTCACGCATTACACGGTCCATTCAATCCATGAGCGACAGCGACAATACGCTTGCCAAGAGCTTCGAGCCGCAGGACGTCGAAGCCCACTGGGGCCCCGAATGGGAGCGCCGCGGCTATGCCCGGCCGACTTTCGACGACGCCCGCGAAGATTTCAGCATCCAGTTGCCGCCGCCGAACGTGACCGGCACGCTGCACATGGGTCACGCGTTCAACCAGACGATCATGGATGGCCTCACCCGCTATCACCGCATGAAAGGCGCCAACACCCTCTGGGTACCGGGCACCGACCACGCGGGCATCGCCACGCAGATCGTCGTCGAGCGCCAGCTCGATGCCCAGAAAGTCTCGCGCCATGACCTCGGCCGCGAGAAATTCGTCGAGCGCGTCTGGGAATGGAAGGAAGAATCGGGCAGCACGATCACGCGTCAGGTGCGCCGCCTGGGCGCATCGATCGACTGGAGCCGTGAATACTTCACGATGGACGAGAAGATGTCGCGCGCCGTGCGCGACGTGTTCGTTACGCTCCACGAGCAAGGATTGATCTATCGCGGCAAACGTCTCGTGAACTGGGAATCGACCCTGCTCACGGCCGTGTCCGACCTGGAAGTGGTGAGCGAGGAAGAAGACGGCTCGCTGTGGCACATCCGATACCCGCTCGCCGACGGCTCGGGCTCGCTCACGGTGGCGACCACGCGTCCGGAAACGATGCTCGGCGACACCGCACTGATGGTCCATCCGGAAGACGAGCGCTACAAGCACCTGATCGGCAAGACGGCCAGGCTGCCGCTGTGCGATCGTGAAATCCCGATCATTGCCGACGATTACGTCGATCTCGAATTCGGCACGGGCGTGGTGAAAGTCACGCCGGCACACGACTTCAACGACTACGCTGTCGGTCAGCGCCACAACCTGCCGCAGATCAACATTCTCACGCTCGACGCGAAGATCAACGACAACGCCCCGGAGAAGTACCGCGGGCTCGATCGTTTCGACGCGCGCAAGCAGATCGTGGCCGATCTCGACGCCCTCGGCCTGCTCGAATCGGTCAAGCCGCACAAGCTGATGGTGCCCCGCAGCGATCGCACCGGCACGATCATCGAGCCGATGCTCACCGACCAGTGGTTCGTGGCGATGAGCAAACCGGCCCCCGAAGGCACGTTCCATCCGGGCAAGTCGATCACCGAAACCGCGCTCGACGTCGTGCGCAGCGGCGAGATCAAGTTCGTCCCGGAGAACTGGACGACCACATACAACCAGTGGCTCGAGAACATTCAGGACTGGTGTATCTCGCGTCAACTTTGGTGGGGCCACCAGATTCCGGCCTGGTATGACGACGCCGGCAACGTGTACGTCGCCCGCACGGAAGCAGAAGCGGCCGAAAAGGCCCGCGCGGCGGGCTACACCGACGCGCTCAAGCGCGACGAAGACGTGCTCGACACGTGGTTCTCGTCGGCGCTCGTGCCATTCTCGTCGCTCGGCTGGCCGCAAGAAACACCCGAACTCAAGCATTTCCTGCCGTCGTCGGTACTCGTGACCGGTTTCGACATCATCTTCTTCTGGGTGGCGCGCATGGTCATGATGACCACGCACTTCACCGGCAAGGTACCGTTCAAGACGGTCTACGTGCACGGTCTGGTGCGCGACGCCGAAGGTCAGAAGATGTCCAAGTCGAAGGGCAACACGCTCGATCCGATCGACATCGTCGACGGCGTGTCGCTCGACGCCCTGCTCGCCAAGCGCACGACGGGTCTCATGAACCCGAAGCAGGCAGCGAGCATCGAGAAGAAGACGCGCAAGGAGTTCCCGGACGGCATCGCGCCGTTCGGCACCGACGCGCTTCGCTTCACGTTCGCCTCGATGGCCACGCTTGGCCGGAACATCAACTTCGATCTGGCGCGCTGCGAAGGCTATCGCAACTTCTGCAACAAGCTGTGGAACGCCACGCGCTTCGTGCTGATGAACTGCGAAGGTCACGACTGCGGTCTTGCGCCGTGCGTAGGCGATTGCGGCCCGGACGGCCAGCTCGACTTCTCGCGCGCCGACCGCTGGATCGTGTCGTTGCTGCAACGCGTGGAAGCCGATGTCGCGAAGGGCTTCGCCGACTACCGCTTCGACAACATCGCCAGCGCGATCTACAAGTTCGTCTGGGACGAGTACTGCGACTGGTACGTTGAACTGGCCAAGTGGCAAATTCAGAACGGCACCCCGGCACAACAACGCGCCACGCGTCGCACCTTGCTGCGCGTGCTCGAAACGGTGCTGCGTCTGGCGCATCCGATCATTCCGTTCATCACCGAAGCGTTGTGGCAGAAGGTGGCACCGCTGGCGGGCCGCTATCCGGCGGACAAGGCAGCAGGCGAAGCCAGTCTCATGGTGCAGCCGTATCCGGTGGCCGACGCGAGCAAGATCGACGAAGGCGATGAAGCCTGGATGCAGCAGTTGAAGACCGCCGTCGACGCCTGCCGCAACCTGCGCGGCGAAATGAACCTCTCGCCCGCGCAACGCGTGCCGCTGCTGGTCGCGGGCGATGTGGACTTCCTGACGTCGATTGCGCCGTATCTGCAAACGCTCGCCAAGCTCTCTGAAGTGCAAGTGCTGGCAGACGAAGCAACGCTCGACGCGCAAGCGGCCGGTGCGCCGCTTGCTGTCGTGGGTGCGAACAAACTGGCGCTGAAGGTGGAAGTCGACGTCGCCGCGGAGCGCGAGCGACTCGGCAAGGAAGTGAAGCGCCTCGAAGGCGAGATCGCCAAATGCCGCGGCAAGCTTTCCAACGAGAGCTTCGTGGCACGTGCGCCCGCCAATGTGGTGGAACTCGAGAAGCAACGATTGGTCGACTTTGAAGCGGTTCTCGGTAAATTGCAGGCCCAGCTCGCTCGCCTGCCCGCCTGAGACGTGCTCATATCACCAGGGAGATACCAATGAAAACCGTTGTGACCAAAGCCGTGTTCCCCGTTGCGGGCCTCGGCACCCGATTCCTCCCGGCCACCAAGGCAAGCCCGAAGGAAATGCTGCCCGTCGTGGACAAGCCGCTGATTCAATACGCGGTGGAAGAAGCGGCGGCCGCCGGTATTACGGAGATGATCTTCGTGACGGGCCGCAACAAACGCGCGATCGAAGACCACTTCGACACGGCCTTCGAACTCGAAGCGGAACTCGAGGCCAAGAACAAGCAGGCGCTGCTCGACGTGGTGCATTCGATCAAGCCGCCGCATATCGATTGCTTCTACGTGCGCCAGCCCAAGGCGTTGGGCCTGGGTCACGCCGTGCTGTGCGCCGAGAAGCTCGTGGGCGATGAGCCGTTCGCCGTCATCCTCGCCGACGACTTGCTCGACGGCGAGCCGCCGGTGCTCAAGCAGATGGTCGACCTGTACAACCACTATCACAACTCGATCATCGGCGTGGAAGAGATCCCCATCGAGCAAAGCCGCTCGTACGGGATCGTCGCGGGCAACGAGTGGGGCGAGAAGGATATCGTCAAGCTCACGAATATCGTCGAAAAGCCGGCACCGGAAGATGCCCCGTCGAATCTGGGCGTGGTCGGCCGTTATGTGCTGCGCCCGCGCATTTTCGATTGCATCCGCGAAATCGATCCGGGCTCTGGCGGCGAGATTCAGTTGACCGACGCCATCCAGAAGCTGATGCAGGATGAAGTCGTGCTGGCGTATCGCTACCAGGGCAAGCGCTTCGATTGCGGCAGCAAGCTCGGCTACTTGAAAGCCACCGTGGAGTTCGCGCTGCGCCATCCGGAACTCAAGGATGCCTTCCGCGAATACCTGCGCGAGACGCAACTCGATCTGGCATAAGCGCCAGGCCTTGTGTCAAAGAAAAAGCCGACGGCAGTTGTCCGTCGGCTTTTTTGTGCCCGCTGTGCCGCCCATCACGCTGCGGCGGTCGGGTTCGGCGAGATGCCGCCACGCGATCAGCGGCGGCGCATCAGGAAGTGAAACGTCTTGCCCTCTTCGCGCGATTCGATGAGTTCGTTGCCGGTTTGTTTGGCAAACGCGCTGAAGTCGCGCGCCGAGCCCGGATCGGTGGCAATGATGTGCAACACTTCGCCGCTCTGCATGTCGGCGAGCGCTTTCTTGGCGCGCAGGATCGGCAGCGGGCAGTTCAGTCCGCTTGCGTCGACTTCTTTCTGAAATTCCATGCTCATGTTCCTGATGTCCCTTGGATCCGACTCGTTCTGATCGTGTACCGGGGGTTGGCCCGCAAGCTGCGATTCTACCGCAGTCCTCGCGCCCGCTTGTCAGCCGGCAATGGATAGCCGGGCCGATTCGACGTACTCGACCGGCAGATTGCGCCGCCGCAGCCACTCGGCCACCGCGTGCCCGGTGCCGGCGCGCCACGGACGCACCCGCTCAGGCTCGACAAGCCGGAACTCGGCGAGTTCGTCCGACAGACGAATGTCGCCATCGCAGACCGCGTGATACGCGATGATCAGCTCGTTCTTGCGCATGAATTCGTAGACGCCGAGCAGCGAAATCGCGCCAGCATCCAGATTGGTCTCTTCCTTGATCTCGCGCCGGATGCCGTCTTCAGGCGTTTCGTCGCGCTCGAGAAAGCCCGTGATGAGCGCAAACATGCCCTCGGTCCAGGTGGCATTGCGCGCCAGCAGGATCTGGCCGCGGTACTCCACGAGTCCGGCCACGACCGGCAGCGGATTGTCCCAGTGGACGAAACCGCAAGCCGCGTCGGGACAGGCGCGGCGAATGCGCCCGGCGACCGCGCGCGAGTCGAGCGGCGAGGCACAGCGGGGACAGAAAATGAGTTCGTTCATGATCGTTGTTTGGCGAATTCGAATATCTTAAATGAACTCATGACGCGCTGCACATTCGGTAGATTCCGAGACACCTGTGGAAAATGGCGAGGGGGTGCGGGGCGTATAATCATCGTTTATCTTCCCATTCTCACCCGCGCCACGTGTCAGACGTCCCTCCCCATACTGCCGCAACGCCGGCTTCACCGCCCCCGTCACCATCGTCGTCTGCGCCCGCATCGCTTTCCGCGCGCCTGGCCAAACGAGGCATCCATCGCTCTCGTCGCCTCTGGCACAACTACGGCGTCTTCTGGCTGGGTGCGGTGCTCGTTGGTCTGGTCTCGGTGGTGTACTCCAAGCTGATCGACTTCGGTTTCGAGCTGTTTCAGCGCATGCTGTCGTATGGCATCTGGATGCCGCTGATCGTGACGCCGCTGGGCGCCGCGCTGGCCATCTGGCTGACGCAGAAGTTCTTCCGCGGCTCGGAGGGAAGTGGGATTCCGCAAGTCATCGCAACGCTCCAGGAGCCGCGGCTGTCGTCGTCGCTGTTGTCGATGCGCATCATGATCGGCAAGATCGCGATTTCGTTTCTCGGCATTCTTTGCGGCTTCACCATCGGTCGCGAGGGGCCGACGGTGCAGATCGGTGCGTCGCTCATGTATGCGATGCGGCGTGGGTATCGGCGAAGCAGCGTGCACATCGAGCGTCAATTAACGCTGGCCGGCGCCGCCGCCGGTCTCGCGGCGGCCTTCAACACCCCGCTCGCGGGGGTCGTGTTCGCGATCGAGGAACTGAGCCGTAGCTTCGTGGCACGCAGCAGTGGCACGCTCATCACGGCCATCATCTTTTCCGGCGTCGTGGCACTCGGTCTACAGGGCAACTACCTGTACTTCGGACAGATCAAGGCGATCAGCGACTTTCACTGGACGCTGATCCCGGTACTTGTTGCCGCCAGTCTGCTGAGCGGCGTGGCCGGTGGACTGTTCGGCTGGCTGATGCTCAACGTGCCACGCTGGTTGCCCGGGCCGCTGGTCGGCATGCGCCGTGCGCATCCGGTGCGATTCGCGTTCCTGTGTGGCCTGGCGATCGCGTTGATCGGACTCGCCTCGGGGGGCACAACCTTCGGCAGCGGCTACGCTGAGGCGCGCGGCCTGCTGGAGTCGCATGTCGCACTCTCGCCGCTTTACGCGCTGCTCAAGTTTGCAGCGTTGTGCGTGTCCTATATGTCAGGAATCCCTGGCGGCATTTTCGCGCCGTCGCTCGCCATTGGGGCCGGGCTGGGCAACGTGATGGCCCATCTCACATCGGTGGTACCGCTCCCGGCCATTGCCGCGTTGTGTATGGTCGGGTATCTGGCGGCGGTCACGCAATCACCGATCACGTCGTTCGTGATTGTCATGGAGATGATCGACGGCCACCAGATGGTGATCCCGCTCATGGCCGTGGCCCTGCTCTCGACCCAGGTGTCGAAAACGATCGCGCCGTCGTTCTATCACGCGCTGGCGCATCGTTTTCTCATCCCCACGGCGCCCACACCGCGACAAGCATAAATCGCGCGACGGACTGCCGTGCCGGGATCGATGACGTGTGCGTCACCGGTTCGCGCACAGCGCCCGAATATCCGCCGCCAGACGCTCGACCGTCTCCGGCCGGGTGTCCCACGCGCACATCAAGCGGCAACCGCCCGCGCCGATGAACGTGTAGAAGCGCCAGCCCTTGGCGCGGAGCGCCTCGATCACATGCAGCGGCAGTTCCGCGAATACGGCATTGGCTTGCGTCTCGAACATGATCGACACACCCGGCACGTCGCGAATGCGCTGCGCGAGCAACTGCGCCATCGCATTCGCGTGACGCGCGTTGCGCAGCCAGGTGTCGTTCTCCAGCATGCCAAGCCAGGGCGCGGAAATGAACCGCATCTTCGAGGCCAATTGCCCGGCCTGTTTTACCCGATACGCGAAGTCTTCCGACAGCGAGCGATTGAAGAACACCACTGCCTCGCCGACCGGCAGCCCGTTCTTCGTACCGCCGAAGCAAAGCACGTCCACGCCGGCCCGCCACGTCACGTCGCCCGGATGACAGCCCAGCGTCGCGACCGCATTGGCAAAGCGCGCGCCATCCATATGCACGCGCAAGTTGCGCCGTTTGGCCAACGCCGAGATCGCCTTGACCTCGTCGACCGAGTAGACCGTGCCGACCTCCGTGGCCTGCGTCAGCGTGACGACCTTGGGCTTCGGGAAGTGAATATCGGAGCGTCGATTGATGACGGACTCGATGGCGTCCGGGGTGAGCTTGCCGTTGTTCTCGCGACCGCGGGCGGTAAGCAGCTTCGCGCCATTGGAGAAAAATTCGGGACCGCCGCACTCGTCGGTCTCGACGTGGGCCAGTTCGTGGCAGATCACGGAGTGATACGACTGCGACAACGAGGCCAGCGCCAGTGAATTTGCCGCCGTGCCGTTGAAGACGAAGAAGACGTCGCAATCCGTATCGAACAGATTGCGAATACCGTCGCAGACACGCTGCGTCCAGGTATCGTCGCCATAAGCGACTTCGTGGCCGCTGGCATTGGCCTCAATCAGATAATGCAACGCCTCGGGACAAATCCCGGCGTAGTTGTCGGAGGCAAAATGTTGTGGCGTTTGGGCCGCCCCACCATCGGCGGCCGTCAGGGACGGAGCGTTCGTGAGGGCGGAGGCGAGAATGTTCGATGCAGACGGGACTTGCGACATGACAACCTCATCAATGCGGCAGGGATCCTGCGAGCCCCCTGCCTTCGACCTACCGGTGGCGCCCCTGCGGGAGACCACCGGCACCTTCAGACTGACTCGGGACGCGGATCCGACCACAGCGCGCCGGCGGTGGCCCAGTTCTCGGGCTTGACGTCAGTAATGATGATGTCGACAGACTCCGGCGTGCAACCGATCGTCGCGACGGCCGCTTCCGTGACCGCTTTGACGAATGCGCGCTTTTGCTCGATCGAGCGCCCCTCGAACATCTCGACGTGAAACGTTGGCATTGCAGTCTCTCTCCTTGTGTCGTTATCAAGATCGGCAGCGCCGCCCATGCTCGCATTCAAAGCTCGCGGGCTTGCCGTGCGTTCCCGATGTTGCGCCCGCGCGGCGTTCAATCGCGAAACGAGGCGTCTATTCTATCCAGTTTGCGCAGCAGCGCAGGCCACTCGAGCACGCCTTCGATGGCGCCCCCATCTTCGAGCTGAAGCGCGGTCTTGTCCTGCACGGCCGGACTCGGCAGATGGGGCGCCGTACCGCCCGCCAGCGCCTGCAACTGGATCTCGCACGCCTTGATGAGCGTTGCCATCAGCACGAAGGCCTCGGCCACCGAGCGTCCCGTCGTAAGCGTGCCGTGATTGCGCAACAGCATGGCCGAATGCGCGCCGAGCGACGCCACGAGCCGCTCGCCCTCGGACGGCGAAAACGCCAGCCCCTCGTAATCGTGATATCCGATACGCTCGTGAAAACGCAGCGCGTGCTGCGAGATCGGCAGCAGACCTTGCGGCTGGATCGACACCGCGATACCTGCCGTGTTGTGCAAATGCATGACGCATACGGCGTCCGGACGTGCCGCGTGCACCGCGCCATGCAGCGCAAACCCGGTCACGTTCACCGGATGTTCGCTCTCGCCCACGATCTCGCCGGTCATCGTAATCTTCACCAGGTTCGACGCTGTCACCTCATCGAACGTCAGACCGAATGGATTGATGAGGAAGTGCCCCGGCTCTCCCGGCACCATCGCCGAGATATGGGTGTAGATGAGATCGTCCCAGCCATACAGCGCAACGAGCCGGTAACACGCTGCAAGGTCGACACGCATCTGGCGCTCGGCGTCGCTGATGGCGGTGGCGGCTTTTCTGCCCGCCTGCAGGGTAAAAGACATAGCAAGTTCCAAGGGGATGAGAGTGTCGCCGCGGCGCCTTGGCGCCCGGGCGCATCAAGGTGCGCGCTCGAGCGAGCGTCGCCAGTCCCATACGAAGCCGATCGCCCCGAACACCAGCGCGCCACTCGCACATAGCAGTGCTGCCGTGAAGTTACCGGTCGCCGCGACCAGAGGCGCCGCGACCAGCGGTCCAACGATCTGCCCGATCCCGTAGGATGCCGTCACCAGGCCGATCAGACCATTGGCATTGTCCCCACGCAGGCGTCGGCACTCGCGCACCGCGTACACGGTAATCGCCGTGAACGGCAGTCCGACCAGCACGCTACCCACCGCGAACCCCACGACGTTCGGCAGCACGATGCCGATGCCAACGCCCACCCCTTGCGTGACATAGCATGCCGCGAGCAGTAGACGATTGTCCCAGGCCTGTGGCGCCCGTGCACCGATGATCGCACCGGGCATCACCATGAGGCCGAGCAACGGAAAGAAGAGATCCGGCCACGGCGAGCCAGGCAGCGCCTGTCGCGCAATCACCGGAAGGAAGGTGGCGGTGATGATGTAGCCGAAGCCGGCAAATCCGTAGAGCACCGTGACGGGAATCACCGTCTCGCCGCTGCCATGATTGACGGCATGCGCCGCGGTTTGCGCCTGTGCGGCGTGCGTAGCGTGCCCGGGGTTTGCCGCGCCAGCTGCCGTCGCGGGTGCGGGGCCATCCGGCTCGAAGGTGCGCCAGATCAACGCGAGCAGCGCCAGCGCCAGCCCCCCGCACAGCAGCCAACCGCCGCGCGCAGGCCACGCGAGCGAGCTGTTCAGGCTCGCGAGCAGCCCCGTCACCACGATGCCGGCGCCGGGGCCCGCGAAAATCACGCCCCCCAGACTCGGCATGTGTAGCTCACCGAGCTTTCGGAAGGCCCAGCCGGCCGAGAACACCATCGCCCAGGCACTCATGATCCCCGCCAGCGTACGCACGACGGCCCACACGGCGAACGAATCGAGCAGGCCCATGGCGAGCGTCAGCGCGACGGTGAGCGCCAGTGCGAAACGCACGATGCGCGTCGGGGTGAAGCGCAGCCACATACACGACAGCGCGCCGACGAAGTAGCCCGCATAGTTGAGCGACGCGAGCCAACTGCCGTGTTGAATGTCGGTGAGGTGCTCATGCAGCATCAGCGGCAACATCGGCGTGAACGCGAAGCGGCCAATCCCCATGGCAATGGCGAGCGCGAGCATGCAAGACAGCGCAATGCGCCACGCCGCGCGCTCAGGGGACGGCTGGCGCGACGAGATGGCGCGGTCGGATTCGGTGAAAGTGGCGGGCATAACGGTAGCGGGGGAAAATCGCGCGACGACACGCGAGGTCTGCCGAATACTTTACATGCAAACCATCAGGACAAGCGGGGGTTCCCCTGTGGCATCAGGGGCAATGCGCGGCATTTTCCGTGCGCGTCCGCCTGAATCCTTTCGCTTGCGAAACACTGACCTCTCCCGCTTACAGATCCTTTCGAATACCGAAACTGTACTGCTGGGGCATCAGGCCACATGATAAAAAAACCCCAAGGGTCGGATCGCGATCCAACGCTTGGGGTTCTGTGCAACTTGCGTGCGGCAAGCGGCAAGCGCGATCCCGACGCGCTACCGGGGCTGGCAGGTCCCACAGCGAGCCGCGACGGACACCGCCGCGCTCGCCTCACCGTTACAGCTTGCCAGCCACCCAGCCCTGCACACCGGCGAGCGCCTGCGACAACTGCGACGGATCGGTACCACCGGCCTGCGCCATGTCGGGACGACCACCGCCCTTGCCGCCGACCTGTTGCGCGACGAAGTTGACCAGCTCACCCGCCTTGACCTTGCTGGTGGCGTCGGCCGTCACGCCGGCGATCAGGCTGACCTTGCCGCCCTCGACCGCCGCGAGCACGATTGCCGCGCTGCCCAGCTTGTCCTTGAGCTTGTCCATCGTCTCGCGCAGCGACTTGACGTCGGCGCCTTCGAGTTGCGCGGCCAGCACCTTCAGACCGCTCACATCGACGGCCTTCTCGAGCAATTCGTCGCCCTGGCTCGACGCCAGCTTAGACTTGAGTGCCGCCAGTTCCTTTTCCAGCGACTTGACCTGTTCCTGCACCTGCGCGATGCGTGGCGTCAGTTCGGCCGGCTGGGTCTTGAGCGCCGCAGCCGCTTCGTTGACCTGATCGTCGAGCTTCTGCACGAAACGCACCGAGTTGTCGCCGGTGATCGCTTCCACGCGGCGAATACCGGCGGCGACGCCCCCTTCCATCACGATCTTGAACAGGCCGATGTCGCCCGTGCGCGCCACGTGCGTACCGCCGCACAGTTCGCGCGACGTGCCGATATCGAGCACCCGCACTTCGTCGCCGTACTTCTCACCGAACAGCGCCATCGCGCCGCCCTTCACCGCGTCGTCAAACGACATCACGGCGGCCTGCGTCGGAGCATTGGCCAGCACTTCGGCGTTGACGATGTCCTCCACACGACGGATGTCGTCGGCCGTCATCGCGGCATTGTGGGCAAAGTCGAAACGGGTCTTGTCGGCGTCGACGAGCGAGCCCTTCTGTTGCACGTGGCCGCCCAGCACTTCGCGCAGCGCCTTGTGCATCAGGTGCGTTGCGGAGTGGTTGCGAACGGTGCGTGCGCGACGCACGGCATCGACCTGCGCCGTGACCGCCGCGCCCACGGTCAATTCACCCGATTCCAGCTTGCCGTAGTGACCGAAGACGTCAGCCTGAATCTTCTGCGTGTCCGACACACCGAAGCGGGCGCTGCCCGCCGTAATCAGCCCTTGATCGCCCACCTGGCCGCCCGACTCTGCGTAGAAAGGCGTGGTATCGAGCACTACGATGCCCTGCTGCCCGGCGGCGAGCTTGTTCACACTCGTGCCGTCGACGTAGAGCGCGGTCACCTTCGCGCCGTCGAGCGCGAGCTTGTCGTAGCCCTGGAAGCGCGTCTTGTCGCCGTTGTATTCGAGGGCCGTCGCCATCTTGAACTTGCCGGCGGCACGCGCCTGTTCGCGTTGACGCGCCATGGCGGCGTCGAAGCTCGCTTCGTCCACGGTGATGCTGCGCTCGCGGCAGACGTCCGCCGTCAGGTCGAGCGGGAAGCCGTACGTATCGTGCAGTTTGAAGGCGAGTTCGCCGTCGAGCGTAGTCACGCCGCGCTTGGCCAGATCGGCCAGGGCGCCGTCGAGAATCTCCATGCCGTTCTCGATGGTCTCGCCAAAGCGTTCCTCTTCCTGCTTGAGCACGTCGGTCACGCGCTGCTGCGCCTGCGCCAGTTCCGGATAGGCCGCGCCCATCTCGGCGACCAGGTCGGGCACGAGCTTGTAGAAAAACGGCGTCTTGCAGCCGAGCTTGTAACCGTGGCGGATCGCACGGCGGATGATTCGGCGCAGCACATAGCCGCGGCCTTCATTGCCCGGAATCACGCCGTCGACGATCAGGAACGAGCACGCGCGGATGTGATCGGCGATCACCTTGAGCGAGTTCGCGGCGAGATCGGTCACGCCGGTCTCACGGCCGGCCGCCTTGATCAGGTGCTGGAACAGGTCGATCTCGTAGTTGCTGTGTACGTGTTGCAGCACGGCCGCGATACGCTCCAGCCCCATACCGGTATCCACGCACGGCTTGGGCAGCGGCGTCATGTTGCCCTGCTCGTCGCGGTTGAACTGCATGAACACGAGGTTCCAGACTTCGATATAGCGGTCGCCGTCTTCTTCCGGCGATCCGGGCGGGCCGCCCCACACGTCTGCGCCGTGGTCGAAGAAAATTTCCGAGCACGGGCCGCACGGACCGGTGTCGGCCATCTGCCAGAAGTTGTCCGACGCGTAACGCGCGCCCTTGTTGTCGCCGATGCGGATGATGCGCTCGGTCGGCACGCCGACTTCCTTTGCCCAGATGTCGTAGGCTTCGTCGTCTTCCTGGTATACGGTCACCCACAGCTTGTCCTTGGGCAGTTTGTAGACGTCCGTCAGCAGTTCCCAAGCGTATTGAATGGCTTCGCGCTTGAAGTAATCGCCGAACGAGAAGTTGCCCAGCATTTCGAAGAACGTGTGATGGCGGGCCGTGTAGCCGACGTTTTCGAGGTCGTTGTGCTTGCCGCCCGCGCGCACGCTGCGCTGGGCCGTGGTCGCGCGCTTGTAGGGGCGCGTTTCGAGACCGAGGAAGACGTCCTTGAACTGCACCATGCCGGAGTTCGTGAACAGCAGCGTGGGGTCGTTGGACGGCACGAGGCTCGACGAGCGCACGATGGTGTGCCCCTTCGACTCGAAGAAGGTGAGGAATTTTTCCCGAATGTCTGCGACTTTCATAGCGTGCGAAGGAGCGTGGGGACCGGGCCAGTCAAGCTGGGCGGGGTATTTTGCAAACTTTTGATTATACGGGAAATCAGTCCCCCCACAGCGCCCAGCCAACAACCGCACTGCGAAACGGCGCTGGTCAGTTGCGCATTGCACACCGTAGACTTCAACGCGCTAGTTCCGCAATGCAAAACAATGTTCCGATCACAACGTCGGGACAGCAATCAGACGATGAAATCGAGGAGAGAGCGGACGATGGGTGCGCTGAGTCATATCCGGGTGTTGGACCTTTCGCGCGTGTTGGCCGGCCCATGGGCCACACAGAATCTGGCCGATCTGGGCGCGGACGTGATCAAGGTCGAGCGCCCCGGTGTCGGGGACGACACTCGCCGATGGGGGCCGCCTTATCAGCGTGACGCCGACGGACGCGAGACGGGCGAAGCCGCCTACTACCTCGCCGCAAACCGCAACAAGCGCTCGCTCACGTTGGATATCGCCTCTGGCGAAGGGCAGGCGATCGTCAAGGCATTGGCGGCGCAGAGCGACGTGATCGTCGAGAACTATAAAGTTGGTCAGTTGGCGAAATACGGGCTGGATTACGCGTCGTTGCGCGCCATCAAGCCCGATCTCGTCTATTGCTCGGTGACAGGCTTCGGCCAAGATGGCCCCTACGCGTCGCGCGCGGGCTACGACTTCATCGTGCAGGGGATCGGGGGCTTCATGAGCATTACGGGCGAGCGTGACGGCCTGCCGGGCGGCGGCCCACAGAAGGCGGGCGTCGCGATTGCCGATCTGATGACCGGGATGTACGCGACCATCGCCATCATGGCAGCGCTCACGCATCGTGACCGCACGGGAGTCGGTCAACACATCGACATGGCGCTGCTCGACACGCAGGTGGCGATGCTGGCGAACATGAACACGAATTATCTCGCAAGCGGCGAGGCACCGGTTCGCTGGGGCAATGCGCATCCGAACATCGTGCCGTACCAGACATTCCAGACGGCGGACGACGGCTGGATCATCGTGGCGGTGGGCAACGACGGCCAGTTCCGCAAGTTCGTGGAGGCTGGCGGCGAAGCGGCACTGGCGGACGACGCACGTTTTGCGACGAATCCATCGCGCGTGCGGCAACGGGAAGTGCTCGTGCCGATGCTCGCCGACATGGTGCGCAAGTTCGGGAAGGATGTCTGGATCGACAAGCTGGAAGCGGCGGGCGTGCCATGCGGGCCGATCAACACGTTGCCGGAGGTGTTCGCGAATCCGCAGGTGAAGGCGCGCGGCATGGAAGTGGCGTTGCCGCATCCGTCTGGGGGTGTCGCCCGGGTGGTCGCGAGTCCCATGAAGATGAGCGAGACGCCGCCGATCGCGCGCACCGCGCCGCCCACGTTGGGGCAGCACAGCGACGACATCCTGCGTGAACGCCTCGGCTTCGACGACGCCAGGATCGAGCAGCTGCGCGCCGAGGGTGTGGTTTGACACGGCCACGCCCGCATACACAACCGACGTGTTCGGCGACGCGTCAGCGGCATGAGCCAGATCGCGATCGCTGCTTTGACGGTGTCGCGCAAGGTCTTTTTGTTATACTCTTGCGCTCGCGAGACTGAAGGATGCCTGCGTCAAACCGTCATCGCGCCCTCCCTGTAGTTCAATGGATAGAACGAGTGCCTCCTAAGCGCTAGATACAGGTTCGATTCCTGTCGGGGGGACCAAATACGCATTTGGCGCATCGCAAGAATGGCCGAAATGCCCCGCGTAGCGGGGCTCGACGGGGCATTTTTGTTGCCTCCGCCCAATGCGATGACCGTGCCGGCGTTCCGCTATGGCGCCGCGCTTCGCAGCGACTCACTGCAGACCGCCTCCCCCCCCTTCTCACACCGCGCCAGCATCGGGCACTTCAAATATTTTGCCGTCCGGCAAAAGCATCTGCCCCGTTGGCAAAAGTGGCGTCGAAATGCAATGGCCCGCCTCCTCTATCATGTCCGGCGTGCCAGCTCCCTAGTATGTCGCAGATGTCGTAGGCGCTGCGTTGCCGCGCCATCTGCCCGGCGCCGTGATTTCGCCTGTCCTTGCCCCCTTTTCGATGCCAAGATTCGCATGACGAAGCCTTCGCAGCGCGCCGCTCACTCCCCAACCCCTTACGCCGGGGACACCCCTGCCGCCAATGCCATCGCCCATGCCTGGGCCCAGGTCGGCGCGGCACTCAGCCCGCATCCGAATTGCCCGCTTCCCGCCTGGACCGGCGGTGGCCAAACGTTGCATCAACATCTCTTGATCGTCGGCGCGGGAGACGACGCAGAACTGCTCAGTCAGCTCCGCCATCTGGAAATCGCCGCCGCTCGCTTTGGCAAGGTCGGATTTGTCGGCCCCGCGAGTTTGCGCCGACTGGTGGAATGGTCGATCGGGGAGCGCGTGGTTGTGCTCTCACGAATGCCGCGCGATGTATCGGACTGGGATTTGCGCTGCCCGCTTGGCACGCTTGCGCGCGTGCTGGGGCCGCAGGCCGCCTCGGCACACGCCGGACGGCCCTTTCTACGCGTTCCCGCTACCCCAGCACGGCACTGGCGCGATCGGCTTGCAGCGGCCGCACAGCACGGACTCTGCGTCGGCCTCGCGGGATTGCATGTCTTCGACGCCGAAGCCCAAGCGCCCGTGGCATGTGGCACCGCCCGATTCACTGCGCTTGCACCGCTGCTCTGCGTACCGGGCGTTTCCTGGGTACCACTGGGTCGCCCCGCCGGTGACACGTCCCACGCCATTCCGCCCGAAACCGTCGACTGGATCGACTGGCGCGCCGACTGTGATGATCTCGCCGACGAGGCCTCGCTCATCGACAACCTGGATCTGGTGATTTCTTTAGACGCCACACACGCGGACTTGGCCACAGGATTGGGCGTGCCGGTCTGGCGGTTGCATGCCGCGGCGACCATGTCCTGCGGCAACGAAGCCCGACGCGAGCCATCGGACAGCCCCGAGGGCGTCGCCGATGCGCGCGCCCCTCACCCACGCTTCGTCGGGGATGATTGGCACAGCGTCATCGACGCGGCGACCCAGGCACTGCTCGCCATGGCCACCGGGTTTCAAGGCTGGACGCGCTAACCGCCGCGCGCTACCGCCGAAAGTCCGCCGCAGCGGCACCTCCGTGCGTCAGGCGGCCCAGCGGTCGCCCACCTGTGCCGTCTTGACCCACGCCATGAACGCTGCCGCCTCGGGCGTATCTGCCGGCGCCGACCAACTCGCGTAGTCTGATTCGACGAACGGCCGATAAGGGCCGTGCTTTACCTCGAAAATCACGGCCCCCGGGTCCAGCGAAAGCACCGTGTGGAAGACGCCCTGCGCCGTCTCCGTTACGCTCGTGTCCTCGCCCAGCAGCTTGCGGTCCGTCACCACGCCTGCCTCGTCGAATGTCAGCACGACAAAGCGTCCGCGCAGCGCCGTGAGCAGTTCCCACGTGTAACGATGCAAGTGCGGGCGAATGTACGTCGCCGGCTCCATCGCAATGGCCAGGCGCTGAATCGGATCGTCCAGCGACTCATGCAGGTTCTGGTTCATGCGCGCACGCGGCGATTGCTCGGCTTGCTGGGTCAGCGCGTCGAGCGCAGCAAAAGTCAACGTTTTCATAGGGGAATCGTGGGGAGTCTGGGGGATGAAGCCTTCGCGGCATCGCGGCGACGGCCACGAGTGTAGCAAATCGATGGCCGCCGCCCGTCCATAAAAAAACCCGCCTCGCGGCGGGTTTCTCACTTCGCACTTCACTGCACCCGAAGGGTGCAACGCCGTGCTTAGTACATCTTCTTTTTCAGGGTCTGGCTGCGCAGACGCTTACGCAGACGGGCCACGGCAGCAGCCTTCTTGCGCTTGCGCTCGGCCGTCGGCTTTTCGTAAGCCGCACGTGCCTTGACTTCCTTGATCAGGCCCGTG
The DNA here is from genome assembly GCF_000282835.1 of Pandoraea sp. B-6. Lineage (NCBI taxonomy): Bacteria > Pseudomonadati > Pseudomonadota > Betaproteobacteria > Burkholderiales > Burkholderiaceae > Pandoraea > Pandoraea sp. B-6. The sequence continues at coordinate 47,764 of NZ_AKXS01000311.1, forward strand.
CCATCGATGGCGCGGCGGAAACGACGCAGTGCGACTTCAACGGGTTCACCGTCTTTAATCAGAATCTTGGTCATGCAATAGCTCGTATAGTGAATTGGCTCGCGAGAGCCGCAAATTTAACTTACCGGGCAAAAACACCCTTCCCCGCCCTGCAAGAGACCTCTCCTGCCAGGCACGACGAACGGATTTGCCACGGACTGCACTACACCACATCCGGCGGGACCGCGAATCACCTCCTCTGCGATCTCCCGATTGGCTTTCAACGCCCGGCTCGCTTACCGCGAACCCTGCATCGCGCCTTCCAGACTGGCTGAACGGTTGATTGATGGCAAAGCGGCACGCTCATCGTTCGTCAATGAGAACCGCCTCCCTCGATGCCCAGATTTTGGACAAGGTCGGGATTATACACACAAATCGCGGAAAATGTACATGACTGGATTGTCAGCGATCGACAGCCGCGACCGCCGGCACTTTCACGGCCCTGGGCTTTGCCGTCCTGACGGACTTCACACCCATCGCCGCCTTTGCAGGTTTGAGAGACTTGGCCGCCTTCGCCGCCGTCGCCAATTCGAGGTCGATCGTGCGCTTGAGCCCTTCGATGATGGGCGCGGCCAGATCGTCGGCAAAATGATCGAACCAACGCTTGGCCTGCAGGAGCTTCTTTCCGCCAAGACGCCGCTTGTGATCCGCATCGTCGGCAAGCACCTTGGCCGAGAGTCGCGCGCGCCCCTTGGGCAGACGTTCGAGAACGGTAACGATGATGAACCCGCGATAAGGCGTCTTTTGCTCGGCAGACATATTGCCCCCTGATGTACCCGCCTCGCGACGGGCATGGACCGGATCGAAGCCACGATCTGAGTGACGTGGATGAATCTGATCGTACCACGACGCAATCTGCGTGCGCGCAGGCAGGCGATCGATGCGGGAAGTTCGCGCGGGCGACGGCGGCGACGGACCTCGCCCCGCCGCCCATTCACTACACGCCCGCCCCTCGCTCAGGAGGCAACGTGCAATGAATCCTCCGGAAACAGTTTGCGCATGAATAAAGAATCCCCGCTACCGGTGACAAGGAGCCGATGAGTCGCGCGTGTCGCCGCAATGTAAAAGAGGCGAGCCTCTTGCTTCAGATCGGCTTCATCCAGCGACATCGCTCCGACGCCGGGCACGGCTACGAACGGATACTCCAGGCCTTTGCTGGCGTGCATGGTCAATACGGTGACCGCGTCCGCACTGGGGGAAAACCGCTTGCGATCTCGCTGCTGCCACTGGTAGGGGATTCGCGCCTTCGCCAGCGCGTCAACGCACGCCTGGCCGACACTCCATGTCCGATAAACGATCGCCATGTCCTGCCACGCCGTGCCTTGCTGATGTGCCTGTCCCATTTGCTTCGAAATGGCTTCGGCCTCATCGGCAATCGACGGAAGTTTGATCAGCATGGGTTGTGGCCCCTCTCGCCCACAGCTGATCGGACGAATCAAAGGCACCCCATCGTCGTCAGTGGCCTTCGCGTCCAGAATGTCCTCGGCCACGCTCGCGGCAAGCGCGAGTATTTGCCGCGTATTCCGATAGTTGATCTTGAGAATCGTCGTGCGTCCCTGCGCCTGCACGCCAACGCTCTTGAAGCTGAATCCCTGCCGCTCGGAACGATTGAAGATCGATTGCGCATCGTCATACAGCACGAGCAAATGACGGCATTCCGGCGAAACCATTTGTACGACAAGCTTGAACCAGGACGGCTCGAAGTCGTGGCCCTCGTCGATCAGCACGGCGGCGTACTGCGCCGCAGGAATACTGCCTCGATCAACGGCGTTGATCACGCACTGAACCAGTTCCGCAAAAAACCGTTCACCCGCCCCTTTCGGGCGCGTGACGTGATAGGCATTCAATTGATCCGAACACCAACCGTGAAAATGTCGGACGATGACCTTGGCCGACAAGCCCTTGGCCTCCATGACCGATTGGATCTTTCGGGAAAGTGGCTCGCTGAAACAAAGCACCAACACGGGCTTGTCCGATTGCGTGGCCAGGTATTCGGCGCGATAACCGAGGATCATCGTCTTTCCCGACCCTGCCACGCCGTGAATGACGCGGTGACCATCGCCCAGGCTTCGTGCCAACTGCTCCTGCTGCACGTCCATGACGGCCATGATGTCGGGCAGTTCGATCTGATCCGACAGCAGGTCGAGCTGAGTCGCCTGCACGCGCACTTCCGGGAAAAGAATCCATCGAAATCGATCGATCTGCGGCAGCGTCAGTTTTTCGCGGAACTGGAACTTGAACATTTGCCACAACCGGGTCTGAAACGCTTCCGCGTCGACAGACTCCGTCATTTCGTCGGCGCAAATGACTCTCGAAGGCTCGAGCGCATGCCCCAAACCGCCATCCGTGAACTGCTTGCGCGTCATGTTCGGCAACACGACGCCGAACGTCCAGGGCAGTCGCAATTTCCCCGCGTAGGGATGCCCCGCAGGATTCACCAGTTGCGGATCCCGCTCAAGCGCATTGACGATGTCGAGCGTATATCGACGCGCCTGCTCAAGCGGACTGATGACGGTTTTGGGGCCGTTGCTCCCCAAAATTCGCCAGTCGCCGCGATCGGCACGCAGGACGGTCGAAACCTTCCAGTCCTTGACTTCGAGGATGAGCAACCCACGCTGAGGGTGAAGCACCACAAAGTCCGGATACGACTGCATCGTGGCGACGGGAACGTCATACCAGATCAGATAGTCGTTTTCGAGTTTCTGCTCCAGCCGCTCGGCGAGTCTGCGTTCGCCGGGCTGCATTCTGCCCGCGCACGAGGACAGAGAGGGAATGATCGTTGCCATGCGCTTCCAAGATTTAACGAAATTGGCCGTCAAAGTATCGATGTATCGTCTTTGAAGTTATCCAGCTTTCGTTATCGTTTGCAAGGCCAGCACGTTTCGTCAAACCGCCAGAACGTATGCACACCGACGTCACGGGGCGGCTCAAGGCCGCTGCGCGGCTAGCGCAGTTGCGACGAGCCAATTAGCCCGTTCGTATGAATATCGGATACATCCCAACCGGAAGCCTCGCTCGGCGGTTAAGTCATTCGACAATGCGAGATACGCGATGCGCGTCCACGACCGTCGCGTGAATTTACATTGGATTACTAATCAACATGGAGGCAAGAGACCGTCATGGCGCGCAAATGGCATGCCCAGCGCGCGGCAGGGACACGCATAACGAACCACGCGGCGCATGCACACGCGCAAGACGTTGTCGTTAATGCCGTTGGGAAATTGCAAGGGCAGAGAATAGGGACAATAGATGTTGCCTGTCCCAACCCCTTGAATTTAGTGGTCGGAGCGATAGGATTCGAACCTACGACCCTCTGATCCCAAATCAGATGCGCTACCAGGCTGCGCTACGCTCCGACGAAGAGCACGCATTCTAGTGGGTTCGGCGCACCGCGTCAAATCAATGTGCGCCGCGTCGGCATTTTTCCATCCACCGCTGGCACAATAGTCGTCTCGCAGCGGCTCGCCGACGGTCATGCCGTCGCCACGAAACCCCGTCATAGTGGGAGGTTCACCATGTCCGAACCTGTGTCGATGAACCTGATTCTCTGGCGTCACGCCGACGCCGAAAACCTGCCTGCCTCCCTCGCCCTCAGTGCCCAGGCCGATCTGGCCCGCGAGCTCACCGACCGTGGCCGCAAACAGGCCGAAAAGGCCGCCCAATGGCTGCGCCCGCGTCTCCCAGAAGACGCTCTTATCCTCTCCAGCCCTGCGTTGCGGGCGGTCCAGACCGCTCAGGCGCTTACCCCCAAACCACGCATCGTGCACGATCTCGCCCCCGGCGCGAACGCCATGACGCTGCTGGGGACGATCGGCTGGCCCGGCAACGTCCAGACGGTCGTGCTCGTCGGCCACCAACCCGCCCTCGGCCAACTCGCCGCCCTGCTGCTGACCGGCCAGGAAGCCTACTGGACGATCAAGAAGGCCGGCATCTGGTGGCTCTCCTCACGCCGCCGCGAAGACGAGAGCCAGGTGGTCGTGCGCGCCGTCGTCAATCCCGACCTGCTCTAAACCGAAGGCGACGGCGGCGCCTCCCTCTCCTTCCCCCCCGTGAATTGGCTGGCGCAAGGGGCCCAAAACGCGCCCTGACATCATGACACCGGACGTTTTGTCATAGAATTGTCACATACCGTTCACGGAATCGACATTGATGCTTTTTAAAGTACGTCGCAACGCGACCGTCAAACAAAGGGCCTTTATGCGCGACCTGCCGAACCCCACCATGCCGCTCTCTTCGTTGACCCCCAACTCGCGGAGGCGTCTTCCTCGCCCTGAAACGCCTCTCAAGCCGAATCTGGGTGTGGCGTGGGCACGCGACGAAAGCGAGCTTCGGGAAGCCCAACGCCTGAGATACCACGTCTTTGCCGAAGAAATGGGCGCGTCGGTCAAGGGCCCCGCAGGCCTGGATGTCGACGAGTACGACCAATACTGCGACCACTTGATCGTACGCGATCAGGACTCGCTCAAGGTGGTCGGCACCTACCGCGTACTGCCCCCGGGTCAGGCCAAGCGCCTTGGCCGTTTGTACTCCGAAGGGGAATTCGATCTCTCCCGGCTGGACCATCTGCGCCCGAAGATGCTCGAAACCGGCCGCTCGTGCGTGCATGCCGAATACCGCAACGGCGCCGTCATCATGGCGCTCTGGAGCGGTCTGGCCGAGTATATGCTGCGCAACGGCCTGGAGACGATGCTCGGTTGCGCCAGCGTGCCGATGGCCGACGGCGGCCACTACGCCGCCAGCCTCTATCGCAAGCTGCAGGACACCGCCATGGCGCCGGCCGAGTACCACGCCGTGCCGCGCATCGCGCTGCCGGTGAGCGAGCTGCAATCGACGCTGGAGGTCGAGCCGCCCGCCCTGGTCAAGGGATACCTGCGCCTAGGCGCCCGTATTTGCGGCGCCCCGGCCTGGGACCCCGATTTCAACACCGCCGACTTCCTCACGTTGTTCCGCCTGTCCGACATCAACCCGCGCTACGCACGCCATTTTCTTGGCGCGGAACTGCTGAACAAGCTCAAACAGGCCTGAACGCCTGCCGCCTCCGCCCAAGTCGTCCGTCCCGCCAACGGACACAAAAAAGCCCGGCAGATGCCGGGCTTCGTCGTTTGCCCCCCCTCGCCCTCAACAGGCGGGCTGGCCCTCATGCGTCAGGCGTACACGACCTTGTAGCGCATGCCGATCTTCTCCCACTCCTGCGCCTCACGCTGCAGGCTATAGTCGGTCAGCGGATTGGCGTCGATCCACGCGCGTGCCACCGACACCATGAAGCCATCGCCAAGCCGTTTGACCTCGATGGCGTCCGGCAACGCATCCGTGCGGCGGCGACAAAACAATACCGCCAGGCGCAGACAGAACAACAGTTGCCAATCGACCTGCTGCGCCTGTGAGGCCAACTTGCCCAGCTTGCCGACATGCCCCAGCAACAGCTCGGCCAATCGCGCCTGATCGGGGCGCGAAAAGCCCGGCATGTCCGCGTTGCTGCCGATATACGCCGAATGCTTGTGGTACGCGCTGTGCGAGATCGACAATCCCATCTCGTGCAGCGACGACGCCCAGTTGAGCAACGCCTCGCCTTCCCCGCGACCGTCGTCCAGTTCCCCCGCCGCGCCGTCGTCCTCAAGCACCTCGACCGGCAATTGGCGATACAGCCGAATCGCCAGGCGTCCTACACGCTCGGCCTGTGCACGGTCCACGCCATACCGACGCACGAACTGCTCGACGGTCACCGCCCGCATATCCTGATGCTGGGTACGCCCCAGCAAGTCGTACATCACGCCGAGCCGCAGCGCGGCGTCGGTCGTCTCCATATGCTCGACCTCGAGTTCATTGAAGACGGACAACATGATGGACAGGCCGCCCGGCAGCACCGGAATTCGATCTTGCTTGAGCCCCGCCAGCTTGAGGCGGTTGGCGTTCTCCGCCTTGATAAGCGCGCGCTTGAGGCGCTCGAGCCCACCGCGCGTGAGGCCGTGCAAACCGCCGTCGTTGAACCCATTGGCTTCGAGCAATTCGGCCAGCGCACGTGCCGTTCCCGACGAGCCGATCGCCTGCGACCAGGCGGCGTCACGATAAGTCGCCGCAATGATCTGGATCTCGCGACGAGCGGCCAGTTCGGCCTGCTTCATCGCGTATTCGTCGACGTTGCCGCTGGGAAAGAACTGCCGGCTATGACTCACGCAGCCGATATACAGGCTCTCCATGATGAGCGGCTCGTAATCCTGCCCGATAATGAATTCGGTGGAGCCCCCCCCAATATCCACGACAAGTCGGTTACCCTGGCACGTCGGCACCGAGTGTGCGGCACCCGCATAGATCAGGCGCGCCTCTTCCCGCCCGGCAATGACTTCGATGGGAAACCCGAGCGCGTGCTGTGCCTCACCAAGAAAATCGTCGGCGTTCTTGGCGACACGCAGCGTGTTCGTGGCCACCGCGCGGACCTTGTCGGGATGAAAGCCCCGCAGCCGCTCGCCAAAGCGCTTGAGGACGTCCCAGCCGCGTTGCTGCGACGGATGATCGAGGTACTTCTCGTCGTTCAGGCCCGCCGCCAGCCGAACCGGCTCGCGCAGCGCATCCACCTGATAGATCTGCGTGCCGGCGGACGTTTCCTCCACGCGGCCGATGATCAGGCGAAAACTGTTCGAGCCGAGATCGACGGCCGCTAACAAGGGCGAGGGAGTACTCATGTCGGGATGCGCCTGAGCGAAGGGTGCCGGAGTGGAGGACGTATCACACGAAAAGCATGACGCGCACTCGACAAATAAATGACGAATACGCTACAAATCGAATATGACACGTCGTTGACAAATGTGAACGTCATATAACTGTAACAATACGGATGAAGAATTCACGCCAATCCCATGTCTTTCGCACGGTCACCATGAATTATCCGCTGCTCAACCGCGAGCTGGGCATTCTGGCGTTCAATGAACGCGTACTCGCCCAGGCAGCCGACCCCGCAACGCCGCTGCTGGAACGCCTTCGCTTCGTCTGTATCGTGAGTAGCAATCTGGATGAGTTCTTCGAAATCCGCGTCGCCGGGCTGAAGGAGCAGATGCGCGAAAATCCGGGCATGCTCACACCCGACGGCATGACGTTCCAGCAAGTTTACACGCAAGTTTGCGCCCGGGCGCAAGCGCTGGTGGAAAAGCAGTACGCGATGTTCGATAGCCTGCTGCCCTGCCTCGAAGCCGAAGGCATCGCGTTTCACCCGTCCGGCCAGTGGAACGACGCCCAGGTCGAATGGGCCCGCGACTACTTCCTGCGCGAACTCGTGCCGGTCCTCACGCCGATCGGGCTCGATCCCGCACACCCGTTCCCACGCGTGCTCAACAAGAGCCTGAACTTCGCCGTCGAACTCGAAGGCAAAGACGCCTTCGGACGCGACGCCGAACTCGCCATCGTCCAGGCCCCGCGCGCCCTGCCCCGGCTGGTTCCCATGCCTCCAGGGCTCGCCCCCTTGCCGAACAGCTTCGTGCTGCTCAGCTCGCTCATGCTGCGCTTCGCCAGTGAACTGTTCCCAGGACTCACGGCCAAAGGCTGCCATCAGTTCCGCGTCACGCGCAACAGCGATCTGTTCGTCGACGAGGACGAAATCACCAACCTGCGCACCGCGCTGCAAGGCGAACTCCCGGCCCGCCATCTCGGCGACGCCGTACGTCTCGAAGTCGATGCCGGCACGCCGTCGCGCCTCGTGCGACGCCTCCAAACGGAATGCGGCCTGACTGACTCGGACTGCTACCGCGTCAAGGGCCCCGTCAACCTCGTGCGCCTGATGCCGCTGCCCGAGATGGTCGACCGCCCGGACCTCAAGTTCGCGCCATTCGTGCCGGCGCTGCCCAAGCGCATGAGCGCGGCGCCCGCGATATTCGACCTCATCGACCAGGGCGACCTGCTGCTGCATCACCCGTATGACAGCTTCCAGCCGGTGCTGGAGCTGCTGCTGCAAGCCGCTCGCGACCCTGACGTGGTGGCCATCAAGCAAACGATCTACCGTACCGGCAACGAATCCGCGCTGATGGATGCCCTGATGGAGGCGGCCCGCAACGGCAAGGAAGTCACGGTCGTGGTGGAGCTGCTTGCGCGCTTCGACGAAGAGACCAACATCAACTGGGCAGCACAGCTCGAAGCGGTCGGCGCTCACGTGGTCTACGGCGTGGTCGGTCATAAGTGTCACGCGAAGATGCTGCTCGTCGTGCGCCGCACGCGTCAGGGCAAGAAGACGTTCCTCAAACGCTACGTCCATCTCGGCACCGGCAACTATCACCCGCGCACGGCCCGTCTGTACACGGACTTCGGCCTGATGACCGCCGACGAGGCGCTGTGCGCCGACGTCCACATCGTCTTCCAGCAACTGACAGGCATCGGCCGGCAGACCCAGTTGCAGGGCCTGTGGCAATCGCCGTTCACGATGCACACGCATCTGCTCGAGGCCATCCGGCACGAGACGGAAGCGGCCGCGGCCGGCAAGAAAGCCCGCATCATCGCGAAAATGAATGCGCTGCTCGAACCGACGATCATTGCCGAACTGTACAAAGCGGCGCGCGCGGGGGTGAAAATCGATTTGATCGTGCGCGGCGTGTGCTCGCTGCGCGCCGGTGTACCGGGCCTTTCCGAGAACATTACCGTGCGCTCGATCGTCGGGCGCTTTCTCGAGCACCATCGCATCTATTACTTCTATGCGAACGGCGACGAGAAAGTCATGCTTTCAAGCGCCGACTGGATGGAGCGCAACTTCTTCCGTCGCGTGGAGGTGGCCTTTCCGGTACGAGACAAGCGCCTGAAGGCCCGCGTGATTCGCGAGGGTCTGATGGTGCACCTGCGTGACAACACCGCCGCATGGCTGATGCGTCCGGACGGCACCTACGTGCGTCGCAAGCCGGGCAAAAGGCCGTTCAACAGCCAGATGGCATTGATGCAGGAACTCGCCCAGCACGTACAGACCGGTACGCGCGGCTGACCGGTCATCGGTCAGCCGTGCGCGTGTGCGGTGCGCGCCAAGTCGCCCAGGTTTAGCCGTCTACGGTCAAACGTGGCGCGGCGGCGTCGACCGGCGCGCGCTGCGTCACGCGCGTGGGCGGAAACTGAATGGCGAACGTGCTGCCGCGCCCCACCTCGCTCGTCACCTTCAGATCCGCCTGATGGCGCGTCAGCACGTGCTTGACAATCGCGAGGCCGAGGCCGGTACCGCCCGTATCGCGCGATCGGCTGCGGTCGATACGGTAGAAGCGTTCTGTGAGCCGAGGAATATGTTCCGCCGGAATCCCCAGCCCGGAGTCGGTCACCGCGAAGCGGGCACCGCCGTCGTCCGTCGGCCCCCACTCGATGCGGATTTTGCCGCCCGGCGGCGTGTAGCGCACCGCATTGCTCACCAGATTGCTGAACGCGCTGTGCAGCTCGCCTTCGGCGCCACGCAAATCGAGTCCGTCGGCCTGCGTGACTTCGATCACATGTTGCCCCTGCGAGAGCCCTTCGGCGTCGCTGCGTAGCGAGCGCATCTGCATGCCCATATCGATGCGCTCGTCCGGCGGCGGCTTGCCGCTGCCTTCGAGCTTCGCCAGCGTGAGCAGATCGTTCACGATGTTCTGCATACGCGAGGCCTGCTGGCGCATGATCTCGACATAGCGCTGGATCTCCTCGGGCGAGAGCGGCAGCTCGCCGACCGTCTCCAGAAATCCGGAGAGCACGGTCAGTGGCGTCTTGAGTTCATGCGAGACGTTGGCCACGAAGTCACGGCGCATCGAGTCGGTGCGTTCGAGATCGGTGACGTCGAGCGAAATCATGAGCTTGCGATGGTCGCCATACGGGAACACCTGCATGGACAGCACGTTGTTGCGCTTCTCGCCCATGTGGTGCATGAGCAGCGCCTCGTCGTAGCGCTCCGACGACAGGTAGTGCACAAAGGCCGGTGTGCGCAGGAGATGCGTGATTTGCTGACGCAGATCACGCTTGGCGTCGATACCGAAATGCGACTCGGCAATCGCATTGCACCACTCGATCTGGTTGTGCTCGTCGAGCATGATCACGCCGTTGGGCGATGCCTGGATCGCCTGGATGAAGCGAGCGTGCTGTTGTTCCACCTGCTTGACCTGGTTATGCCAGCGCTTGGCCAGCTTGTGCAGCCGGTAATAGATTTCCCCCCACAACCCGAGTGCACTCGGCACCTCACCATAGACTGGGGCGTCAAGCAAACGCCAGAGGCGCTGGGCGTGATAGACGTTGAAGAGGACTTGTGTGACCAGCAGAAAGATGGCCGCGATATAGCCCACGCTCGCGCCAAAGAACCAGCCGATGGCCGTCGAGATGAAGGCTTGCAGGATCAGGAGCGTCAGCGCACGGGCCCAGATGATATTCATAGACGATGCACAGGGGTTTTGCCGCCCACGCCCCATGGGACAAGGGCGGCATTGGCACGGCAGGCCTCGCCCGAAGGCGAGGCGCGATGCCTCAAGCCGACTTCGTCAAACGGTAGCCGCTGCCGCGTACGGTCTCGATCATAGCATCGTGGCCGGCCGGCTTGAGCGCGGCGCGCAGACGCTTGATGTGCACGTCCACCGTGCGCTCTTCCACGAACACGTGATCGCCCCACACCTGGTCGAGCAACTGCGAGCGGCTGTGCACGCGCTCCGGATGCGTCATGAAGAAGTGCAGCAGGCGGAATTCCGTCGGTCCCAAATCCACCTTGATGTCGCCGCTCGACTGATGGCTCGTAACGCGATGCGTCGCCGGATCGAGCTTCAGGCCGTTCACGCTCACCGCGTCTTCGGTCAACTGCGGCGCACGGCGTCGCAGCACGGCCTTGATCCGCGCCATCAGTTCCTTCGGCGAGAACGGCTTGGTGACGTAATCGTCCGCGCCGATCTCCAGGCCCATCACCTTGTCCTGCTCTTCGCTGCGGGCGGTGAGCATGATGATCGGCACGTGCTTGGTGCGCTCGTTTGCCCGAAGCTCTCGTGCGAACGTCACGCCTGACTTGCCTGGCAGCATCCAGTCAAGCAGCACCAGGTCGGGCAGCACGTCACTGATCAGCGTGAGTGCCTGCTCGGCGTTGTAGGCCCGAATCGGATAGTGACCCGCGTGTTGCAGATTAACGGAGATCAGCTCGGAGATCGCCGGCTCGTCTTCCACGATCAGAATGCTGCTGGGCATCGGTTTCCTCTCAAACCTTCAATGATGTCGGGCCGTTCATTCGCCTTGCACTTGGCGCTGCAGGTCTTCGCGCGAAATGTGCCGGACGTCGGTGCCCTTGACAATGTAAATGATGAATTCCGCAATGTTCTTCGCGTGATCGCCGATGCGCTCGATCGCCTTGGCGATGAACAGGAATTCCAGGCCCGCCGAGATGGTGCGCGGATCTTCCATCATGTAGGTCACCAGCTTGCGCACGAAGCCACGGAATTCGTTGTCGATGGCCTTATCGTCGCGCACGATCTCGGCCGCGGCCACGATGTCGAGACGCGCAAACGCGTCGAGCGTGCGGCGCAGCAACTGAGCGGCCATGTCGCCCGAGAGTTTGATCTCGGCGAAGTTCACGGTTTGCGCCGCGCCGTCTTCCAGGAGGTGACGGGTACGCTTGGCGATCTTCTCGGCCTCGTCGCCTGCGCGCTCGAGGTTGGTGATCGACTTCGAGATCGAGAGCAGCAGGCGAAGATCGCGCGCGGTCGGCTGGCGACGGGCAATGATCTTGCTGCACTCTTCGTCGATCTCGACTTCCATGGTGTTCAGGCGCTGCTCGGTGGCGATCACTTCGTCGACCAGAGCACGGTCGAACGTGTTGAGCCCCCGCATGGCCGTCACGAGCTGCGATTCGACCAGGCCGCCCATTTCAAGAACGCGCGAGCAAAGCTGATTCAGGTCCGAGTCGAACTGGCTGGAAAGGTGTTTGTCGTTCATATCGAAATTCCTCGTGGGCATCAACCGAAACGGCCGGTGATGTAGTCTTCGGTCTCTTTACGGTCCGGCTTGATGAAGATCTTCTCCGTTTCCCCGAATTCGATCAATTCGCCCAGATACATATAGGCGGTGAAGTCCGAGCAACGTGCCGCCTGCTGCATGTTGTGCGTGACGATCACCACGGTGTAGTCGTCCTTGAGTTCGGCGATCAGCTCTTCGATACGGCCCGTGGAGATCGGGTCGAGCGCCGAGCACGGCTCGTCGAGCAGCAGCACTTCCGGGCGGATCGCAATGCCGCGCGCAATGCACAGTCGCTGTTGCTGACCGCCGGACAGGCCGTAGCCCGACTGTTGCAGCTTGTCCTTGACTTCGCCCCACAGCGCCGCCTTGGTCAGCGCCCACTCCACGCGGTCGTCCATTTCCGAGCGCGAGAGCTTTTCGAACAGGCGCACACCGAACGAGATGTTGTCGTAGATCGACATCGGGAACGGCGTCGGCTTCTGGAACACCATGCCGACCTTCGCGCGCAGCAGCGCAATGTCCTGCTTCGAGGTCAGCAGGTTTTCACCGTCCATGTTGATCTCGCCCTCGGCGCGTTGCTCCGGGTACAGGGCGTACATCTTGTTGAACGTGCGCAGCAGCGTCGATTTGCCGCAGCCCGATGGGCCGATGAAGGCCGTGACCTTGCGGTCGGGAATGCGCAGGTTGATGTTCTTGAGCGCGTGGTATTTGTCGTAGAAGAAGTTCAGGTTATTGACTTCAATCTTCGAGGGCAGTTTGATGTCTTGCGTCGGATTCGTCATGGTCGTCTTAACCGTCAGGTATGCGTGGTGTCGTCGCGTTGTATCGTCTCGCGTTGCCGCTTACTTCTTGGCAAACAGCGTGCGCGCCAGGATGTTCAGCAGCAGCACCCCGAGGGTGATGATGAACACGCCCGCCCAGGCGAGCGACTGCCACTCCGCAAACGGGCTCATGGCAAATTTGAAGATCGTGACCGGCAGGTTGGCCATCGGCTGATTCAGGTTCATCGACCAGAACTGGTTCGACAGCGCCGTGAACAGCAGCGGTGCCGTCTCGCCCGCGATACGCGCCACGGCGAGCAGCACGCCCGTCACGATACCGGCGATCGACGCCTTCAGCGTAATCTTGACGATGATGCGCCACTTCGGCGTGCCCAGAGCGAACGCGGCCTCACGCAAGTTGTTCGGCACGAGCTTGAGCATGTTCTCGGTCGTACGGATCACGATCGGGATCTGCAGCAGCGCGAGCGACACAATGCCGGCCCACGCCGAGAAGTGCCCCATCTGTGCCACGACCAGCGCGTACACGAACAGGCCGATCACGATCGACGGCGCCGAGAGCAGAATGTCGTTGATGAAGCGGGTGAGGCTCGCGAGCCACGACTTCTGACCGTACTCGGCCAGGTACACCCCGGCCAGAATACCCAGTGGCGTGCCGAGGAACGTGGCCACACCGACCATCACGACACTGCCCGCGATGGCATTGGCGAGCCCCCCGCCAGCCGTGTTCGGCGGCGGCGTCATTTCAGTGAACAGCGACAGCGACAGACCGCCGATGCCCAGCGAGAGCGTGGTGTAGAGAATCCACAGCAGCCAGATCAGGCCGAAGGCCATGGCCGCGAGCGACATCGCGATCGCAAAAATGTTCTTGCGGCGACGGTAAGCTTGCAGCCGCACGCGGGTCACGGCGTCGGTCGGCTTCACGGCTGGGGTTTCCAGTTCGAGCGCTTGTTGGGTCATTATTTACCTTCGCTTTTCTCAAGGCGCAACAGCATGAGCTTGGACAGCGCCAACACCACAAAGGTGATGAAGAACAGAATCAGGCCGAGCTCCATCAGGGCGGCCGTATGCAGCCCCGGGCCGGCTTCGGCGAACTCGTTGGCGAGCGCCGAGGTAATGCTGTTGCCCGGCGAATAGAGCGATACGTTGTCGAGCAGGTTCGTGTTGCCGATCACGAAGGTCACGGCCATGGTCTCGCCAAGCGCGCGGCCCAGCCCTAGCATGACGCCACCGATCACCCCCGTCTTCGTGAAGGGCAGCACCACGCGCCACATCACCTCCCAGGTGGTGCAGCCAATGCCGTAGGCCGACTCCTTGAGCAGCACGGGCGTGACTTCGAACACGTCGCGCATGACCGAGGCAATGTACGGAATGATCATGATCGCGAGGATCACACCGGCGGGCAGAATACCGATGCCCAGCGGCGGTCCCTGGAACAGCGCGCCGATGACCGGGACGTTGCCGAGCAGCGTCTGCAGCGGCTTCTGGAAGTACTGGCTGAAGATCGGGGCGAAGATCAGCAGGCCCCACATCCCGTAGACAATGCTCGGGATGGCGGCGAGCAGCTCGATGGCCGTACCGAGCGGGCGGCGCAGCCATACGGGCGAGAGTTCAGTCAAGAACAGCGCAATGCCGAAGCTGACCGGCACCGCGATGATGAGCGCAATGAGCGACGTGACGAGTGTGCCGTAGATCGGCACGAGCGCGCCGAAGTGATCGGCGGGCGGATCCCATTCCTTCGTCCACAAGAAGGCGAAGCCAAATTTCTGAATCGACGGCAGTGCGCTGTACATCAGCGACACGATGATGCCACCGAGCAAGAGCAGCGTAATGAGCGCGGCCGCGCGGGTGAGCAGCGCGAAAAGAAAGTCGCCAACGGAAGACGGAGCGCGCTGCGCGCCTGCTGTTGCGAGGGGGCGGGTGGCTTCTGCCATGATGTCGTCTCAGCGTGAGCGCGCCGCCTGCCGTTGCCAGATCAGAGGTCGGGCTTCGGAACAGGCGGCGCGGATAATGCCGGGTTGAGGCCCCGGGCAATGCAACCGTGCATTGCCCGGGGCCAGCAAGGCTGCTTTAGATGCCGGCCTTGTGGGCCGACTCGGCAACCTTCGCCTTCCAACCTGCACGGATTTGCTTCAGCACCGCTTCCGGCAGCGGGATGTAGTCCAGTTCCTTGGCGGTCTTCTCGCCATTCTTGAACGACCAGTCGAAGAACTTCAGCACGTCGGCGCCCTGCGCTTCCTTGCCGGCGTCAGCCTTCTGGTGCACCAGCACGAAGGTGGCAGCCACGATCGGCCACGACTTGTCGCCCTTCTCGTTGGTCAGGATCTGGTAGAACGTCTTCGACCATTCGGCCTTGGCCGCTGCCGCAGCGAACGTTTCCGTGGTCGGCTCAACGGTCTTGCCGTCGGCGTTCGTCAGTGCCGTGTACGTCAGCTTGTTCTGCGTGGCGTAGGCCGACTCGACATAACCGATCGCGCCCGGCAGGCGTTGCACGAAAGCGGCGACGCCGTCGTTACCCTTGCCGCCCGTACCCGTCGGCCAGTTCACCGTGGTGCCTTCGCCAACCTTGCTCTTCCACTCGGCATTGACCTTCGACAGATAGTTCGTGAACACGAAGCTCGTGCCCGAACCGTCGGCGCGGCGAACCACGGCGATATCGGTATCCGGCAGCTTGACCTTCGGGTTCAGCTTGGCGATGGCCGGATCGTTCCACTTCTTGATCTTGCCCAGATAGATGTCGCCCAGCACCGGGCCCGACAGGACCAGCTCGCCCGCCTTCACGCCCGGCACGTTGACCACCGGCACGATGCCGCCAACCACCGTCGGGAACTGGAACAGGCCTTGCTTGGCCAGTTCTTCGTCCGTCAGCGGAGCGTCCGAACCTGCGAAATCGACGGTCTTGGCCTGGATTTGCTTGATGCCGCCCGACGAACCGATGCCCTGATAGTTGACCTTGTTCGAGGTCGCCTTTTGGTAGGCGTCAGCCCACTTCGTGTAGATCGGCGCGGCGAACGTGCTGCCTGCACCCGTAATTTCGCCCGCAATCGCGCCAGCGGCAAACAGAATGCCAGCCATGCCGGCAATCGCAGTCTTCATCAGCTTCATGGATTTCTCCGAGTTGGTGTGGTTACAGCGTGTGGTTGGCTCGAAGAATAGAGTCCGAATGTGACAATCATGTGTCATCTGTGAAAGCTCACAATATCGGCGTCATAAAGTTGACTCGGGATCGTCACGTTGCCGGAGGCATCTCCCGCCTCTCGCTGGGACCAAAAAGCGTTGTGTAGCAAGGGTTTAGGGTATCTCAAAGCACATGCCATCGCGCAAAACGCCCAATTCGGGACACATGTCAGCGCCGTGACACGGGTGCAAACCGTCTAACCATCCTAGGCCACCGTGTCACAAATGGAAATATCGGGTTGAGTCGATTGCCATGATGGGAAGCCTGAACCGCAGGGGTGCGACGACGCGTTGACCGGCGCTGGGCGCCCGCGGGATCGACTTCGATGAGGGGATTCGGCGTTGTCTGCCGTGCCGCCCCACTCGGGGGGGCACGGCCCTGCCAGGACGGACGGCAGACCGGGCGTTCAGGGAACGCTCAGGCGGCCGATTTGACGACGTCGGCCAGATGCTGGGCGAAGGACGTGGCTTGGGAGGCTTCGCGGGCTTCCACCATCACGCGCAGCACGGGCTCGGTGCCCGATGCGCGAATGAGCACGCGCCCCGTATCTCCCAACTGAGATTCGACGGCGTTGCGCTCGTCGGACAGGCGCGCATCGCTCTGCCAGTCGTAGCCGGCCGGCGTACGGACGTTGATCATTTGTTGCGGGAACAGGCGCACGCCGTCGAGCAGCTTCGCCAGCGGCGGGTTGCCCGCGCGACGGATCGCCGCCAGCACTTGCAAGGCCGAGATGATGCCGTCGCCCGTCGTGTGCTTGTCCAGACACAAAATGTGGCCGGAGCCCTCCGCGCCAATCTGCCAACCGTGCTTGTGTAGTTGCTCGAGCACGTAACGGTCGCCGACCTTGGCGCGCACGAACGGCACCCCGAGGTCCTTGAGGGCGACTTCGACGGCCATATTGGTCATCAACGTGCCTACGGCACCCGGCACACCGCCATTGTCCAGCCGGTCCTTCACCAACAGATACAGCAGCTCGTCGCCGTTGTAGAGACGTCCCGCACCGTCGACGATCTGCAGGCGATCAGCATCGCCATCGAGCGCCACGCCGAGATCCGCGTGATTCGCACGCACGGCGCGCATGAGCGCATCCGGCGCCGTCGCCCCGCAGTCCTCGTTGATGTTGAAACCGTTCGGCTGGTTGCCGATCGCGATAACCTCGGCGCCCAACTCGTGGAAGACATGGGGCGCGATGTGATACGCCGCGCCATTGGCGCAATCGACCACGATCTTCATGCCGCGCAAGTCGAAGTCGTTCGGGAACGTGCTCTTGCAGAACTCGATGTAGCGGCCTGCGGCGTCGTCCAGACGACGCGCCTTGCCGAGTTGCTCGGAGCGCACGCAGGTCATCGGATTGTCGAGTTCGGCTTCGATGGCCAGTTCGGTCTGGTCCGGCAGCTTGTTACCATCCGCCGAGAAGAATTTGATGCCGTTGTCGTGGTACGGGTTGTGCGACGCGCTGATCACCACGCCAGCCGCCAGGCGCAGCGCCCGGGTGAGGTAGGCTACGGCGGGCGTGGGCATCGGGCCTGCCATCATGGTGTCGACGCCGGCCGCCGCAAAACCGGCTTCCAGCGCGGCTTCGAGCATATAGCCGGAGACGCGCGTGTCCTTGCCGATCAACACCGTCGGACGGCCCAGCGTTTGGTTGCCGGCCAGCACGCGACCCGCGGCATAACCGAGTCGCAGCACGAACTCTGGCGTGATCGGGCTTTCGCCCACCGTACCGCGAATCCCGTCGGTCCCAAAATAGCGTCGTTTCATCGTTGCATCGTTCCCAGTTGAGGCGCTGCGCCGGATGAGGGACCGCACGCGCGCGTCGTTCAATCTTTATATGTGCCGTCGTCAGACGGTGGGGGGCCACTGCCCCCGCCATTATCGCCGGCGCGCGTCCCCGCTGGGTCCCCATTGGCTTGCGGCGATGGGGCCTTCCGACGGGTTTGCCCGCGGCAGGGTTACTCGGCGTCGCGCACGGCGTGCCAGACCTTGAGCGCATCGACCGTCTCGGCGACATCGTGCACGCGCACGATGGCCGCGCCCTGCTGCGCGGCACACATCGCTGCGGCGACGCTGGCCACCCGGCGCTCCAATGGCGCCTGACGCCCGGTAATTTCGCCCAGCATCCGCTTTCGCGACATGCCGACGAGCAACGGCAATCCATCGCGCGACAGCACACGCAAGTGTTTGAGCAGTGCGAGATTATGGGCGAGATTCTTGCCGAAGCCGAATCCCGGGTCCAGGTACAGACGCGACGGCGCAACACCGGCCGAGAGCAGCGCGTCCACCCGACCGTCGAGGAATGCGGCAACCTCGGTGACGACGTCGGTGTAGATCGGTGCGTCCTGCATGGTCTTCGGGTCGTGCAGCATGTGCATGACGCACAGTGCGGCTTCGCTCTCGCGCACCGCGTCGATGGCACCGGGCTGCTGGAACCCCCAGATGTCGTTGATCATGTCCGCGCCGGCGGCGAGCACCGCGCGCATCACGCCCGGCTTATAGGTATCGACCGAGAGCGGCACGCAGCAATCGCGCAGCGCTTCGACGATCGGTACGACGCGTTCGAGTTCGGCGGCTTCCGACAGCGCTTCGGCGCCCGGACGGGTCGATTCCCCACCGATATCGAGAATGTCGACGCCGTCGGCAATCAACTGTTCAGCATGGCGCAGGGCGGCGTCGCGCGCGACAAACTTGCCGCCATCGGAAAATGAGTCAGGCGTGACATTCAGGATGCCCATGACATGCACGCGGCGGGCATCGAGCGTGAAACGTGGGCCGAAGGCCAGCGTGGCGGGGGGGGCCGGGATGTCCGGTAACGCGCCTGCCTCGACGATATCGTCGGCGTCAGGGGACATGGGAGGAAGGGATTGCGACGGCTCGGAGGACATTCGGAAGCTCAGCTCAATAAGGCCAAATATAGCGGCCCGTTCGCCAGGACCGGACCTGCGCGCCCGAGATACCGGACGCTGCGTATGGGCGTAATGTTACCGGAATCACCCGTCACATCGACCATCGAAACACTCGGTAACACCGATATTCGTCGCGTTCCGCGCGCGGCGGCGGGCTGCGGGCAGCGCCACCGCGTCTGAACGCAAAAAGGCCGGCGCAGTGCCGGCCTTCCTGGGATGGCAGCGCTTGCGCGTGCCAGGCTTTTACGCGTTTAGACGGTCGCCGGGGTGTTGCTGGGCTTGAGCGGCGGATTGCCGCCCGACGCGCCACCGTTCGTCGGACCGCTCTTCGGCGGACGCGGCGGACGACCATCCATGATGTCGCCGATTTGCTCGCCGTCGATCGTTTCCCATTCCATCAGCGCCTGGGTCATCGATTCGACCTTGTCGCGGTTGTCTTGCAGCAACGTCTTGGCCAGAGCGTACTGTTCGTCCAGAATGCGGCGAACTTCCCCGTCGACCTTCTGCTGCGTGGCTTCCGACACGGACTTGGCGGACATCCGGCCGAACACCGAGTCTTGCTCCGTGTCGACGTAGACCATCGGTCCCAGGGCGTCCGACATCCCGTAACGGGTCACCATGTCGCGGGCGAGCTTGGTGGCACGCTCGAAGTCGTTCGAAGCGCCCGTCGACATCTTGTTGATGAACACTTCCTCTGCCGCACGCCCACCGAACAGGATGGCGATCTGCGTGAGCATCGTGTCGCGATACTCCGAGTACTTGTCGTGTTCCGGCAACTGCATCGTCAAGCCCAGAGCCCAGCCGCGCGGGATGATCGTGACCTTGTGCACCGGATCGGCACCCGGCAGCAGCATTGCCACCACCGCGTGACCCGACTCGTGATAGGCCGTGGCACGTCGCTCTTCGTCGCGCATCACTGCCGACTTGCGCTCCGGACCCATGAAGATCTTGTCCTTCGCGTCTTCGAAGTCGAGCATTTCGACGATGCGCTTGTTACGGCGCGCCGCGAACAGCGCGGCTTCGTTCACGAGGTTCGCCAGATCGGCGCCCGACATGCCCGGCGTTCCGCGCGCGATGACCGAAGCATCGACGTCGTTCGAGATCGGCACCTTGCGCAGGTGCACCTTCAGGATCTGCTCACGGCCGCGGATGTCCGGCAGACCGACGTAGACCTGACGGTCGAAGCGGCCCGGGCGCAGCAGCGCCTTGTCGAGCACGTCCGACCTGTTCGTTGCGGCGATCACGATCACGCCCGAGTTGGCTTCGAAGCCATCCATCTCGACGAGCATCTGGTTCAGCGTTTGCTCGCGTTCGTCGTTACCGCCGCCCATGCCGGCGCCACGATGGCGGCCGACCGCGTCGATTTCGTCGATGAACACGATACACGGCGATTGTTTCTTCGCGTTTTCAAACATGTCGCGAACGCGGGCCGCCCCCACGCCGACGAACATTTCCACGAAGTCGGAACCCGAGATGCTGAAGAACGGCACCTTGGCCTCGCCGGCGATGGCGCGGGCAAGCAGCGTCTTACCGGTTCCCGGCGGGCCGACGAGCAGCACACCGCGCGGGATACGACCGCCGAGCTTCTGGAATTTCTGAGGGTCTTTCAGGAAGTCGACCAACTCGCCGACTTCATATTTGGCTTCGTCGCAACCGGCGACGTCGGCAAACGTCACGGGATTGGCATTCTCGTCGATGAGGCGCGCGCGGGATTTGCCGAAGGAAAAGGCACCGCCCTTACCCCCGCCCTGCATCTGCCGCATCATGTAGAACCAGAAGCCGATGATCAGCAACGTGGGTCCGAGGTAGTAGAGCACGGACATGAGCGCGTTCGGTTCGTCATCGGCTTTGCCCGAAACTTGAACGCCATACTTCATGAGGTCGCCCACCATCCAGATGTCGCCGGGCGACACGATGGTGTATTTCTGGCCGTCGCTGGGCGTCACCTGAAGGCTGCGCCCCTGCACTATCACGTTCTTGACCTTGCCATTCTTGGCATCGTCCATGAACTGGGAGTACGTCACGCCTTCCTGGACGTGCGGCTTGTCGAACTGTTTAAACACAGTAAACAAGACCAGCGCGATGACCAACCACACCGCCGCTTTGGAAAACATATTATTGTTCAAAGCGTTGCTCCTTCATGAAATCGCTTCGCGCCAAGAATTCATTCTAATCCACTCGCAGGCGCACCGCCATAGTGATTCTTTACCGCCGCCATAGCGCCAGAGCGCTGGTTTGACGGGCATCAAGCCGGATTTTTCAATCCTCGTCCCAAAATGAACGTTTCGGAAGATTTATCTCGGGACGCCTTTGGCTTGCGCGGCGCCACGGTTTTGAACTGGTGCTTGAATTTTTCGACAATCTGGCTGTAGCCACTGCCGTGAAAACATTTGACCAGCAATGCACCCTCCGGTTTCAGGTGTCGCTGAGCAAAATCCATCGCCAGATCGCACAAATGCTCGATCCGCGCTGCATCGGCCGACGCTACCCCCGACAAGTTGGGGGCCATATCGGAAACTACAAGGTCGACTTTGCGTCCGGCGAGGATTTCTTCGAGCTGCACGAGCACGCTGTCCTCGCGGAAGTCACCCTGCAGGAAGGTGACGTCGGCGATCGGCGCCATCGGCAGGATGTCCAGCGCGATGATCGTGCCGTCGATACCCCCTTCCGTGCGCTTGCCGCCCGCGAGCTTGTTGCGCGCGTACTGACTCCAGCTCCCGGGCGTCGCGCCCAGGTCGACAATGACCTGACCGGGCTTGATCAGCCGGTCCTGCTCGTCGATCTCCTTGAGTTTGTAGGCCGCGCGGGCACGATAGCCCTCGCGCTGCGCCATTTTGACGTAGGGATCGTTGATGTGATCGTGCAGCCAGGCGTGGCTGAAACGGTTTTTTGCCATAATTCTTCAAAAACGCTGCGATTTTGCAGGATAATAGGCCCTTGCGCGCCCAAAATGCGCGAGCCGGCCTCTGGTAATTGCAGGTGCGCCGGCCGCCGCGTACGGGTGCATCCTAACTCGTTTGTCTCGTCTGTCCTCTATGCCCGCCCTGACCCTGACCCCGGCGCAACGCGCCGACTTGCGCTCCACCGCCCATGCGCTGAATCCCGTTGTTCTGATTGGCGCCGACGGCTTGACGCCGGCGGTGCTCAAGGAAATCGACGGCGCCCTGAAGGCTCACGAACTGATCAAGGTACGTGTGTTCGGCGACGAACGCGATGCACGCGTGGCCATCTACGAAGCCATCTGCGATCAACTCGGCGCAGCGCCGGTACAACACATCGGCAAGCTGCTTGTTCTGTACCGCCCGACGCCGGACGAAACGGAAGCGCCGGTTCGCTCCCGGACCGGCGGTACGGGTGCGACGGTCAAGGGCCGTGCCCCGCGCACTGTCACGGTCGTCAAGACCAGCACCAACGCGGGACGCCGTCCGACCGTCAAGAAAGTGACCGTTCGCGGCAACGAACGCATGACCGCTGGCGGCATCGTCAAGAAGGCCAAAAAGCGCCAGACCAGCGTCAAGCGCCAACGCAACGACTGAGCGAACGGCACACCGCCGCCAGTTCTCGAAAAAACGCGCCCGGACAACAGGCGCGTTTTTTTATGGATGCCGCGATCGGATTGGCTGCGAAGCCAGCGTCGCCGCACCCCTGCGACACTCAGCTACGCACCGGCTGGCGCCAGATCAGTGCCATGCCGAGCAGGCTTTGCAGCAGGTAGATGCCGCTCGAAATACCGTGAAGCATGCCAAAACGCGCAGCGAACACCGACTGGCCGATCTCCACGCCCGCCGCCTCCGCCTGCGCGCGCAGATCCGCCATCAACGGCTGGAGGCCGAACGAGGCGATCAGCACACAGACCATCATCGCCACCGCCAGCCACCGCAGTCCGCGATAGCTGCGTGCCGCTTGGGCGTCGCCCGCACGCGCAATCAGCGCCGTCGCCAGCCAGACCAGCAGCACGCCGCAGACGAGACTTATCCAGGCTTGCGTGTGAAACAGGCGACCGGCGACCGTTCCGGCCATGGTGCGCGATTCCAGCACTGCGAAGAGCGTGGGCGCCACGACATAGCCGATCGCCCACTGACTACCGCACCAGAGGGTCGCGATCAGGCGGAACAGCCGTTCCAGCCGCGGCGCGCCGCTGGCGGGCGTTACGTCAGACGTAGCGGACATCGATGATCTCGTACTCACGCACGCCGCTCGGGGCCTGCACTTCGGCCACATCGCCAGCGTACTTGCCAATGAGGGCACGTGCGATCGGCGAACTCACCGAGATCTTGCCGTGTTCCAGATCGGCTTCGTCGTCGCCGACGATCTGGTACAGCACCGTGCCGCCGTTGTCGAGGTCTTCGAGTTCGACGGTGGCGGCAAACACCACGCGCCCCTCGGCGTCGAGCAACGACGGGTCGATGATCTGCGCGGCGGAGAGCTTGGATTCGAGATCGGCGATACGCCCCTCGATAAAGCCCTGCTTTTCCTTGGCGGCGTCGTATTCCGCATTTTCCGACAGATCGCCCTGCGCACGAGCTTCAGCAATCGCAGTGATCACGGCCGGACGTTCGACGGTCTTCAGGCGGTGCAGCTCTTCTTTGAGCAGCTCGGCGCCCCGCTTGGTCAGAGGAATGGTACTCATACGCGTTGTTCCGAAAGACAAAAAAATTGCCGCAGCAAAGCCGCATTCGCACTGGTTTGCGAACGCCGCTTGACCGCGGCTGTGATACCTATGTGGCGTTAGTGTAGCAGAGTTGTCGAGGCTGCCAACCACAGGGCTGGCCGCACGACATGGCAACAGCTATGCACCATTTGGCGCGTCCGACGGGGATCGGTTCCCCGCCGAGCGCGCCATTCCTCGCAGCGTAACCGCTCAGGCCTTGCGCAATCAGGCCGGCAGCAAGGCGTGCAGGCCCTGCAGGTCGTAGACCTCGAGATTCTGCAGGTACTTCAGGCCCTCCACGGCGGCACGGGCACCCGAGATCGTCGTGTAGTACGTAACCTTGTGCGCTTGCGCCGACATGCGGATCGAGCGGGAATCGGCAATCGCCGTGCGCGTCTCGTCCACCGTGGTGAACACCAGCGCGATCTCGCCGTTCTTGATCATGTCGACAATGTGCGGACGGCCGTCCTTCACCTTGTTGACCACGCGCACCGGGATGCCGGCGGCGTCGATAGCCGCGGCGGTGCCACGCGTGGCCACGATCGGGTAACCCAGCGCGTGCAGCATGCGGGCCACTTCAACCGCGCGCGGCTTGTCGGCGTCCTTCACCGTGAGCAGCACCGTGCCCGAGGCCGGCAGGCGCGAGCCCGCGGCCAGTTGCGACTTGAACAGTGCCTCGCCGAACGTGCGGCCCACGCCCATCACTTCGCCCGTCGAGCGCATTTCCGGTCCAAGCACCGGGTCGACGCCCGGGAACTTCACGAACGGGAACACGGCTTCCTTGACGCTGAAGTACGGTGGCACGACTTCGCTCGTCACGTTTTGCGACTTGAGCGACTGACCGACCATGGCACGCGCGGCGATCTTGGCCAGTTGACGGCCGGTCGCCTTCGATACGTAGGGCACCGTACGCGAGGCGCGCGGGTTCACTTCGAGCACGTAGATCGTGTCGACCCCGTTGCCCTGCTGAATAGCGAACTGCACATTCATCAAGCCGATCACGTTGAGGGCGCGGGCCATGGCGGCCGTCTGACGCTTGAGTTCGGCCACGGTCGGCGCGGAGAGCGTGTACGGGGGCAGCGAGCAAGCCGAGTCGCCCGAGTGGACGCCAGCCTGTTCGATGTGTTCCATCACGCCGCCGATGTAGACGTCCGTGCCGTCGGAGATGCAATCCACGTCGCATTCGATGGCGTCGTCGAGGAAGCGATCGAGCAGCACCGGGCTGTCGTGGCTGACCTTGACGGCTTCGCGCATGTAGCGCTCGAGGTCACGCGGCTCGTGGACGATTTCCATCGCACGCCCGCCCAGCACATACGAGGGACGCACCACCAGCGGGTAGCCGATCTCGGCGGCGAGCTTGAGCGCTTCGTCCTCGGCGCGCGCCGTGCGGTTCGGCGGCTGGCGCAGGCCCAGGTCCTGCAGCAGCTTCTGGAAGCGTTCGCGGTCTTCGGCCGCGTCGATCATGTCGGGGCTGGTGCCGACGATCGGCACACCGTTCGCTTCGAGATCGAGGGCCAGCTTGAGCGGGGTCTGACCGCCGTACTGCACGATCACGCCGACCGGCTTTTCGAGGTCGACGATTTCGAGCACGTCTTCCAGCGTCACCGGTTCGAAGTACAAACGATCCGACGTGTCGTAGTCCGTCGACACCGTTTCCGGGTTGCAGTTGACCATGATGGTCTCGTAGCCGTCTTCACGCAGTGCGAGCGCCGCGTGCACACAGCAGTAATCGAACTCGATCCCCTGGCCGATACGGTTCGGACCACCGCCCAGCACCATGACCTTCTTCTTGTTGGTCGGCTGGGCTTCGCACTCTTCCTCATAGGTCGAGTACATGTAGGCCGTGTCGGTCGAGAATTCGGCAGCGCAGGTGTCCACGCGCTTGTAGACCGGGCGCACCTTCTGTGCGATACGGGCTTGGCGCACGGCCGTCTGGTCGGTGCCGAGCAGCTTGGCGAGGCGGCGATCCGAGAAGCCGCTTTGCTTGAGGAAGCGCAGCTCGTCGGTCGACAGACTCTCCAGCGTACGGCCGGCCAACGCCTGTTCCTTCTTGACGATGGCTTCGAGCTGAGCGAGGAACCACGGGTCGATGGCCGTCTCGGCGTACACCTCTTCCAGGCTCATGCCCAAACGGAACGCGTCGCCCACGTACCAAATGCGGTCGGGGCCCGGCTCTCCGATCTCGGCCACGATCTCGTCGCGGTCGGTTGACTTTTCGTCCAGACCGTCCACCCCGACTTCCAGGCCACGCATGGCCTTCTGGAACGACTCCTGGAACGTGCGGCCCATGGCCATCACTTCGCCGACCGATTTCATCTGCGTGGTCAGGCGCGCGTCGGCTTCGCGGAACTTCTCGAAGGCGAAACGCGGTACCTTGGTCACGACATAGTCGATGGTCGGCTCGAACGAAGCCGGTGTAGCACCGCCGGTGATCTCGTTGCGCAGCTCGTCGAGCGTATAGCCGACGGCCAGCTTGGCGGCGATCTTGGCGATCGGGAAGCCGGTCGCCTTCGACGCCAGTGCCGAAGAGCGCGACACGCGCGGGTTCATTTCGATGACGACCATGCGGCCGTCCTTCGGGTTGATCGAGAACTGGACGTTCGAGCCGCCCGTCTCCACGCCGATTTCGCGCAGCACTGCCAGCGACGCGTTACGCAGCAGTTGGTATTCCTTGTCGGTCAGCGTCTGGGCAGGTGCCACGGTAATCGAATCGCCGGTGTGCACGCCCATCGGGTCGAGGTTCTCGATCGAGCAGACAATGATGCAGTTGTCGGCGCGGTCGCGCACGACTTCCATCTCGTACTCTTTCCAGCCCAGCAGCGACTCTTCGATGAGCAGTTCACGCGTGGGCGAGAGGTCGAGACCGCGCTTGCAGATCTCTTCGAACTCTTCGCGGTTGTAGGCGATGCCGCCGCCCGAGCCGCCGAGCGTGAACGACGGACGGATCACCATTGGATAGCCGCTGCCGCCGATCTCGGCCATGATCTGGGCCTGCACGGCGAGCGCATCTTCCATTGAATGGGCGATGCCCGACTTGGCCGAGCCGAGACCAATCTTGGTCATCGCGTCCTTGAACTTCAGGCGGTCTTCGGCCTTGTCGATGGCTTCCGGCGACGCGCCGATCAGCTCGACCTTGTACTTATCGAGCACGCCATGCTTGTGCAGGTCGAGCGCGCAGTTCAGCGCGGTCTGGCCACCCATGGTCGGCAGGATGGCATCCGGGCGTTCCTTGGCGATGATGCGCTCGACGACTTCCCAGGTAATCGGTTCGATGTAGGTCACATCGGCCGTGTCCGGGTCGGTCATGATCGTGGCGGGGTTGCTGTTGATCAGGATGACCTTGAAGCCTTCCTCGCGCAGCGCCTTGCAGGCCTGTGCGCCGGAATAGTCGAATTCGCATGCCTGACCGATGATGATCGGACCGGCGCCGATGATGAGGATGCTCTTGATGTCTGTGCGCTTTGGCATAACGTTCTCAACAAAAATTTAACTCAGCGTCGCGGTCGCGAGCTTCACACCGAAGCCGACGAACAGCGCGCCCACGCCGCCGGTCGCCCCGGCGCTCAACCGGCGACGTTGCCGGAAGTGCTCGGCCAGGCGGTAACCGGCCAGGATCAGCGTGCTCAGATACAGGAAACTGCAGGTCTGCACTATCGCGCCCAGCACCGCAAACGACACGGCGGGGTAAGCGTAGCCCGGATCGACGAACTGGATGAAAAACGACACGCAGAACAGGATCGCCTTCGGGTTGAGCAGGCTGATGAACAGCGCCCGCTTGAACGGGTGATCCGCGTCGACTGGCTTGGGCGCGGCGACTGCCGTCCCGGCGTTGGCGCGTGCGGCCCGCGCGTTGGTGATGGCTCCGCGCAGCATGTTCACGCCCATCCAGCAAAGATAGGCGGCGCCGAGATACTTCACCACGAAGAAAAGCGCCGGCTGCGCATGCAGCAGCGACGCCACGCCGGCGGCCGACAGGGTCATGAGGATCGTGTCGCCGAGGAACACGCCGCATGCGCCTGCGTAGCCCTGGCGAACCCCGCGCTGCGCTGCCACCGACAGCACATAGAGCGAGTTCGGCCCTGGCAGCAGAATGATCACCACCACCCCGGCCAGGTAGGTCCAGAGGTTGACGATGCCGATCGAGTTTCCGAGCATGTTGAGCGTTCCCTTATCCGTATCTCGTCGTGCCAGGCCTTACGCGGGCTGCTTCGCGTCGACCATCGACTGCACGAAGCGGTCGAACAGATAGCCGATGTCGTGCGGGCCGGGCGAGGCTTCCGGGTGTCCCTGGAAGCAGAAGGCCGGGCGATCCGTCAGCTCAAAGCCTTGCAGCGTGCCATCGAACAGCGACACGTGCGAGACGCGCGCGTTGGCCGGCAGGCTATTGGCATCCACGGCGAAGCCATGGTTTTGCGACGTGATGACCACACGGCCGGTCGCGAGATCCTTGACCGGATGGTTGGCGCCGTGGTGACCGGTCTTCATCTTCAGCGTCTTCGCGCCGACGGCCAGACCCATGATCTGGTGGCCGAGGCAGATGCCGAAGGTCGGGATGCGGCGTTCGAGGAACGTCTTCGTGGCGGCGATGGCGTAATCGCAAGGTTCCGGGTCGCCGGGGCCGTTCGAGAGGAACACACCGTCCGGGTTCAGCGCGAACACGTCGTCGGCCGAGCTTTGCGCCGGCAGGACCGTGACCTTGCAACCGCGCTGGGCCAGCATGCGCAGGATGTTGCGCTTGACGCCGTAGTCCAGTGCGACCACGTGGAATTTCGGATCCTTCTGTTCACCGTAGCCTTCGCCCAGGCGCCATTCCGTTTCCGTCCACGAATACGGCTCCGTGGTCGAGACGACCTTGGCAAGGTCCATTCCGGCGAGGCCCGGGAACGATTGGGCAAGCGCGATGGCCTTGGCCGCGTCAGCGCCTTCTCCGGCGAGGATGCAGCCGTTCTGGGCGCCCTTCTCGCGCAGAATACGGGTGAGGCGGCGCGTGTCGATACCGGCGATGGCTACAACGCCCTCGTCCTTCAGATATTGCGACAGCGTCCTGTCGGCGCGGAAATTCGACTCAAGGATCGGCAGATCCTTGATGATCAGGCCTGCGGCATGGACTTTCGTGGCTTCGACGTCTTCACCGTTGACGCCCGTGTTGCCGATGTGCGGATACGTCAACGTGACGATCTGACGCGCATAGCTGGGGTCGGTGAGGATTTCCTGATAGCCGGTGATGGCGGTATTGAAAACCACTTCACCGATGGTGTGACCGGCAGCGCCGATGGCGTACCCACGAAAGACCGTGCCGTCAGCGAGCGCGAGAATGGCGGGTGGGAATGACGGCAGCACGGGAAACTCCTGGAGGTTTCACCCCGGCTGCCAGCCCCATCGTCCGCTCGCGATGACACTTGCGCGGGCACCGGAATTGCGCGGAATATGCGCACAGCGGAGGCTCGGGCTACGGACGAGATGTCAGGCGGGTAGGCGCTAGGGTGAGGGTTAAATGACTAAAACCTTCAAAGTATAGCGCAAATCCCAATCATCTCAAAGCTGAACATGCGGAACACCAGTACGCTCTGCGTTCTCCCTGGGGGTGAGGCTGTTTGGGGACGGATACGCAGAGGGGATAGGGAAATGGATGCCCGCCCGCTGGGCCGCCAGCACGATATGGCGCTCCATGGCGGCCCCGGCGACGGCGCCATCGCGGCGGCGCAGGGCGTCGAGGATCTCCAGATGTTCATGATAGGTGGAGAGCACCAGTTCGCGCTGATAGAACGGCAAACGCTGGCTTTCCATGACGATTTCCGTGCTGCCGCGCAGGATATCGGCGATGGCCCCGTTTCCGGCGAGTCCCACGATGCGCAGGTGGAAGGCAAAGTCCAGTTGGGCGGCCGTATCGACGTCGCCGTCGACCAGTGCGACCTTCATCGCCTCCACGTTGTCCGTGAGCCACTCGATCTCGCCATTGCTGGCCGCGTGGGCGGCGAGGCGGGCGGAGAAGCCTTCGAGCGCATAGCGCAACTGATACGTGTCGGCGAGCGAGATCTGGTCGGCGAAGCGCCAGGCGACGCCCAGGCGCGCCGAGGCGTCGTTCACATAAACGCCTTTACCGGGGCGGATCGCGACCATGCCAAGCGCTTCGAGCGTCGACAGGGCCTCACGCAGCGAGGCGCGACTGATCGTCAGCTCTTCGGCGAGTTGGCGTTGTGACGGGAGCATCGCGCCAGCCGGATAGACCTGACGTTCGATGCGCTCGCGGATGATGGCGACGGCGGCGTCGGTTACGGCATGCGCCGAATGCTTCATGAGGCCTCACAGGGAATGCGGGTATACGTATCTCGCATTGTACGACGCCAAATATCTCCCCAGGCGCTCAGCCGGCAACGTGTGAGCAAACCCGGGCGGCGTGGGGACTTACCGTTCGCCCGGCGCACGGGCGCGGAGCAGGCGCTATCGACGCGTGCCCCCGCGCGCGCGGCCTTGCGCCGTCGCCTGGTGGGCGGGGTGTTCGGGATGATCGCCGAGGAGGCGACGCACGACCCCATTGGTCCAGCCGAAGCCATCCTGAAGCGGGTACTCCCCGCCTCCCCCACCGCTTGCCGACATTGCATCGCTCGCATGCAGCGAGTACTTCTCGACGAGCTTGCTTTCGCGAGCATAGAGCGCGCTGACCGTCGAGAGCCAGCGGTGGGCGATATCGTTCGCGAGCCTGTGCTCGCCGTACTGACGAAGCCCGTGAATGGCGATCCATTGCAGCGGCGCCCAGCCATTCGGCGGATCCCATTGCTGCAGGCTGGACGCCTGCGTCGTGCGCAGCCCTCCGGGGGCCAGGAGACGATCCTCGATCGTCTGAGCCGAGCGGCGTGCTTGCTCACGCGAGGCCAATCCAACAAAGAGTGGCGTGGCGAGTGCGGCCGACAACCGCGGGTGCGGCGCACCGCGCTGCCAGTCGTAATCGAGGAATGCGCCCTCGTCATCGCACCAGAGATAGCGCGTCATCGCCTCGCGCCGGGCTTGCGCGCGCGCGGCAAAGGCTCGGGCGTTTTCCGTGTCGCCATTGGCCTCGCTCAGCCTGGAAATCTGCACTTCAGAGGCGAACAGGAAGCTATTCAGGTCCACGGGCACGAAGGCGGTCGTGCGGATCGAACCGAGGTTGGTCGCGTCGTCCAGCCAGCGCGAGCTGAAGTCCCAGCCCGAGGCTGCGCCGGCGCGCAGATCGCGATACACCTGCGCAGCGGGACGATCCGGCGCATGGAGCGCCGTATTCACATCTTCCAGATACCCTTCCTCGCGCGGCGTATCGCGTTCGTCCCAGTAGCGATTGAGGCGTGAGCCGTCGGGCAGGCACACGACATGGCGATAGGCATCGCCGGGGGCGAGCGACGCCTCCCCGTCCATCCAGAAGTCGTACTCGCGACGCAAGTGGGGCAGATACCGAATCGCGCGCGCCACGCCGTGCGACTCGAACAGCGCCACCATCAGTCCATACATCGGCGGCTGCGAGCGGCTCAGGTAGTAAGTGCGATTGCCGTTCGGGATGTGGCCGTAAGTGTCGATGAGAAAAGAAAAATTATCGGCCATGCTCACCAGCAAATCGTGGCGGGCGCTGCAAGCCAGGCCAAGCATCGTGAAATACGAGTCCCAGTAATAAAGCTCGTGGAAGCGTCCGCCCGGCACCACATATGGCCGGGGGAGTGGCAACAGCGAGCTGTAGGCCGGGTGCGTTTCGGGCAAGCGCGTGAGGACATCCCAGAGTCCGTCGATATGGTCGACGAGCCCCTGCCCTGGGTCAGAGACATAGTGACTGGCGGGTGGGCGTTCGAGGGTGAAATACGACGACACGAAGCGCGCAAGGTCGAAGCCGGGTTTCGCGACGTCGTCGCGATAGCGGCGCAGGATCTCGTCCGGCGCCAGCGTGGGCACGCAGTCCACAAACGTCTTGCTGTCGGGAAAAATGCGCTGCGTCTGCACGTCGACGAACAACTGCTGATAGCGATCGGCGGGGGTGAGTACGTCAGACGGTGCCGAATGTGCGACGTCCGGCGTCATGCCGCCGGCGGCCAGCGAGCGTTGTACAGTGTCCGTCATCGTCATTGCTCCGCGTAACGCCAGAGCAGGCCGCCGTCGACGAACAGCGTAGTGCCCGTAACATAACTGGCGTCCGGCGAGGCGAGGAACAGCACGGCGTTGGCGACTTCGCTCGGATCGGCGAGACGCCCGAGGGGGATGTTGGCGATCAGCGCGTCGCGCTCCGCCTTATTGGCGAGGAGCTGATGATTGATCGCCGTGCCGACCGCGCCGGGCGCGACGTTGTTGACCGCAATACCGAGCGGGGCGAGTTCGATCGCGAGATTGCGCATCATCATCTTCAGGCCGCCCTTGCTGGCGCAGTAACTGGTGAAATGCGGAAACGGCAGCTCCTCGTGAACCGAGCTGACGTTGACGATGCGCCCGCCGCGCTTCGTGTCGCGCAGGTGCTGCACAAACGCCTGTGTGAGAAAGAAAGCCCCCTTCAGGTTCACATTCATCACCAGGTCGTAGTCCGCTTCCGTCACATCCAGAAAGGGCGCCCGCCGCTCCACGCCCGCGTTATTGACCAGAACATCGACCCGTCCCATGGCCTCGACGGCTTGCGCAATCACTGCGCGGTCGTCCGCGGCGACACCGACATCTCCCGCGATCACGCAGCCGTCGCTACCGGCCGTGCGCACCGCGTCGAGCGTCTGTTCGGCCATCGCGTTGTGCTGCCGATCCTCCACCACGATGCGTGCGCCCTCCTGTGCGAGACGGATCGCGATGGCGCGTCCGATGCCCTGAGCACTGCCGGTAACCAATACCACCGTGTCCTTCATTCGCATGGCGCCCCCCCTATTTCTGCACAAATTGCGGGATCTGCGCACACTGCCTTGCGGCTTTCACCGGGCGTCGAGGCAGCGCACCCTACGCAAGTGCGACCGCGCGTCCCAAAGCGAAGTTCACACAAACTGCGGAGGATTCGCCCAACAAAACCGGCAAATACGAGCGAATCGCCGCCCCTGACCCAAGCTGCGTGGGGCATCGCCCTGCCCTAGGGAATCCCCTCAGAAAACACGTCTTGACCCCACCATATTGGCTTTCTAATATTCTCCATAACACCACTGGTCAGACCGGTATGACTTGTCTGAATACATGGATGGGTGTTGATTCGAATTGTGGTTGCGGTAGAAAACATTAGCCCCCAGAGAGCGCAGTCCGTCAGGCGTAGAGATTGCGAAATCCGAGAGAGTGATTTTGCAGGCAGAGGAGACAAACCATGCCCAAGCTGTTTCGTTCGTTGTTTGGCCGAGTCGTCATTGCGCTGATCGTTGGCGTGGCGCTTGGCATTTGGTTTCCGCACTTGGGAGAGTCATTGAGCCCGTTGGGCGATGGCTTTCTGAAGCTCATCAAGATGGTCATTGGACCGATCGTCTTCTGCGTGGTGGTCAGTGGCATGGCGAGTGCGGGTGATTTGCGCAAAGTCGGCCGGGTTGGCGTCAAGGCCGTTTTGTACTTCGAAGTCATCACCACCTTCGCGCTAGTCATTGGTGCACTGCTGGCTTGGGCGACGCATCCGGGCGTGGGCATGAACATCGACGTTCGCAGCCTCAATCCGAGTGCGATGGCGGCGTACACCGAGAATGCCAAGGGATTGCAGGACACCGCTGGCTTCCTGTTGAAGATCATCCCCGACACCGTCACCGACGCCTTTGCCAAAGGCGACATCCTGCAGATTCTCGTCTTCTCCGTCATGTTCGGCTGTGCCTTGGCCGCCCTTGGTGAGCGTGGGCGTCCTGTCGCGCGCTTCATCGAAGACCTGAGCCACGTTTTCTTCCGAGTGATGGCGTTTATCATCCGACTCGCGCCGCTGGGTGTCTTGGGTGCCGTGGCGTTCACCACCGGCAAATACGGCGCGTCGTCGCTCAAGCAGCTTGGCATGCTCGTGCTCGTGTTCTACGTGAGCTGCTTCGTCTTCGTCACCGTGGTACTGGGTACCGTATTGCGTCTGGCGGGCTTCAACATCTTCAAGTTCATCAAATACTTCCGTGAAGAGTTGTCCATCGTGTTGGGCACCGCGTCGTCCGATGCCGTATTGCCGGCCATCATGCGCAAGCTCGAGTGGATGGGCATCAAAAAATCCACCGTGGGTCTGGTGATACCTACGGGTTACTCCTTCAACCTCGATGGCTTTTCCATCTACCTCACGCTGGCCGTCATCTTCATTGCCCAGGCGACCAACACCCCGTTGTCCATCCATGACCTGATCCTCGTCATCCTCGTCTCGCTGCTGACGTCCAAGGGGGCCCATGGCATTCCGGGGTCGGCCATCGTGATCCTGGCGGCGACGCTCACGGCCATTCCCGCCATCCCGGTCATTGGCCTCGTACTGATCCTTCCGGTCGACTGGTTCGTAGGCATTGCGCGGGCCGTCACCAATCTGCTGGGCAACTGCGTCGCGACCCTCGTCGTGGCCGCATGGGAGAAAGACGTCGACTTTGCGAGAGCCCACAAAGTGCTCGATGGCGTGCTGCCTTACGAGCCCATTGCGGTGACCGTGGACGACATAGCCGAAGCTGGCACGCCGGCCAACGTGGCACTGACACGCTGAACGACCGTCACAACTTAAACGAACCAACGAACCCAATGCCGACGCGAGGCGTCGGCAGCTACTCCTGGAGTCAAACGCAACATGGCCCTCGCCCCGCAAGA